>JAGVWD010000042.1 GCA_018304445.1 Candidatus Iainarchaeum sp.
TGGTATAAGGTCTTCATGCAGTTGCAGGACCTTTCTGCAGAAAAATATCTGCAACTTATTTCTTTCCTTAAATCCAAAATGAATGTAATGTTTGTAACAGAGGCAATTGGCATTTCTGATCTTGAGTTTGAGGCAATGCTTCAAACACCAAAAGAATTCCATGAGCTGATGAGGGAAATAAGGCTGAAATTCCCTGAAATAATAAAAGAATTCAACTGGATAACTATTTTCAAAACTGAAAAAATTTATTATGCGCTGCAGATTTGAGATTCTACTTTCGATTGATTGACCACTAATGCAAAGTTAAATAAATTTGAAATGCGAATTATTTCTATGGGCTTGAAGAGAATTGGAAAAGGGCCCTTCAGGGGCCCTACAGCTGGGAACTTGCATCAAACACTGGATATTGGGGCGGGAGAACTTGCTAATTATGCCAGACAACAAGCGATTAGATTCCCAAATAGGAAGTATGCGGCTGTGGATCCCCTTGCGCGAGTTGCTGAATTTGGTAACCTAAGGGTCTTCAGAAAACCAGCATTGGAAGCAATGGATGATGCACTAAAAGAAGGATTAAAATTTAGGCACATAAACCTGTTTATGCCTGAGATGAAGCTGAAAAAGCCGAAATATTTTCGAGAAATTCTGAAAAGAGCCAAAAAAGTAATGCTGCCAAATGGGAAAATTTTCATTGGAAGTGATATCCTCCCACACCTAAAGGTGTGGGCTTCCCTCATTGAACTCCAATAGTTTGCGTTGATGTATGTCTGCCTGGTTTCTTATGTAGTTTCTTGCTCTCTCAATATCCTGCCCAACAGTCCTGCAATAGTTTCCTCTGCTCCATAGATGCCCCTTTGGATACCTCAGCCTTAGGTTCGGATGTTTTCTGAACATTATATATGAGCTTCTGCCCTTCAGATAGAACAGAATATATGACGGATTCTCTGGTTTAGTTGTCCTTATTGCAGTATGCACATGCTCTGGCATTACTGCAAGCTCTAGTATTTGCCATTCCTTTGCATTTGCTGCTTCCTTCAGCGCTTGCTCATAATCCGCTTTTATGTTTGGCTTTCTGAATATATTGTATCTGTACTTTGGGCACCATTCCAAGTGATGCTCCCAACAGCCTTTTATATGGTTATGACTATATAAATTACTCATTGTGATCTTCCTCCTGTGGCCGCGCCTATCAGCGTTGCCACTAGAGGATAATAAATATTTCAGGGATAAATAGGCTCGCTTTCATCCCACAACTCAAGTTGTGGGGTTTCTCGCTCGCGGGCTAATCGCTCGCGGGCTAATAATATTCCTCGTTGGGCCAGCCGCATGGCGCCTGTGTTTGAGGCAGAAGGATTTTCCCTAAAAAGGCCTAAGTTGCTGCATAAGAATGAATGGTCAAGATGGATGAATATAAGTGCAAAATATGCAAGATATATAAGATTCCTAATACCAGAGCGGCGTATAAAATTTTATCTTATTGAAGCCACTTTTAGACTGAAAACAGCAAGAAAAATGGGCTATAAAGTTTGAAATTTATTGTTATTCCAGTTTTTTCTTTACAAAAAATGATACAATAAATAGAATTATCCCTACCGCAAGGAACGCTATTCCATAAGCCATTGCGCCTGAGAAGATTGCGTTTGCAAAATCCGCCATAAATGCGGAGATTGTGCCTGCGCCATAGGCAAGGCCGCCTGTTGAGGCAAGCTGCTGCGAGAGCATCTGGTTAACAATTCCAGGCATTGTGTAGGCAAGGGAAATGCATACTGCTCCGGAGGCAATCAACGGCTCTGCAATCCAGCGGAGCAGGGATTTCAGGTTCCTGAAGGCAAGCAGAATTATCAGTACAAACAGAATTATTGCGCCCACAATAAGCGCATTTATTGCAAGGAAAAACAATTGCACTATCTGCCTGAATTGCCCCAGCTGCTGCAGATTCGGGAGCATTGATGCCAAATCAAATGTTTCCGGAAGCGGGCTTAACAATTGGTTTACATTTATTGCGCCTGTGAGCTCAGGGGGGATGTTCTCTGCAACATAATCCTGCGCAAATGCCTGCAGGGAAGATTTCACTTCAGAAAGGGAAATTTCCAGTTCAAGCGCTTCTTTTTCGCCCTTCAAGTAGGCGAGGGTATTTTGCGTCAGGTTTTTGAACTGCGCCTTCATCCAGGAATCCGGAATTGCATTTTTTATTTCATCTTTAAGCTGCTCTGCGGGAATTATTGAAGTCAATTGCGCGGGAAGCTGCTGAATGAGCATTTCTGCAATAACATTTTTCGCAGAGCCATAAACCTGCAGCTTTTCAAGCTCATCCTCATAGAATTTCGGCTCAAATGCTATTGCCTTGAAATTGAGCAGAACTACAAGCGCAACCAGATTGGAAACTAACAGAAATGCAAGGACTGCAAGAACAATCTTCTTCAGTATGCCTAGTGCAGACATAATTGAAGGGATAATGGGAAGAACTGTTTAAATTTGTTTGCCTAATTTTTCTGCGAGCGCGCTTTGGGAAATTTTCAGCGAGATTTTCCTTGTCCTGCCCCTTTCGGGCAAGTTTGTCCTTTCCGAGGAAATTATCTGCTTTTTTTCCAGGTTGCTTGCAACTTCGCGCAGGCGCCTCTCGCTGAGCTTTTCCTTTGCGGCTTCATTGTATTTCAGGAAGAGGACCCCGGAATTTATTTCCTTTTCCCGCAGGATTATTTCAAGCAGCCCCTTTTCCGTTTCAGAAAGGAAATTTGCGGGCTTTCTTCCCGGGGAACTTTCAATCAGCTCAAAGGCGCTGCGCAAATGCTTCAATGTAATCTTCCCTGCGCTTTCCTTTTCCGCAAGCCTGCCTGCCTTCCACAGGCTCTCAATCGCAATCCTGCAATCTCCCCCTAATTTTGCAGCGTGCGCTGCTGCAACATTTATAACCTCATTTTCAAGGGCGTTAGGAAGGAATGCGAATTCCGTCCTTTCCCTCAAGATTTCCTTCAATTGAATGGGGGAATAAGGCTCAAATTCAATGCGCTCCTCAGCAAGCGAGCTTCTTACCCTTGAGTCCAGTTTTGCAAGGAAGTCCTGGGAATTTGAAATGAGCGCAATCCCGAAGCGGATTTTCTCATATTCTATTATGCGCAATAAATCGTAAAGCAGTTTTGAGGCATCCTCCTTCCCCTGGACTGAGAGCTGGTCCGCCTCATCCAAGATTATTATTGGAGTGAATTGTAAGCGTTTTGCGCTTTCAAGCAGTTTTGAATATACTTCATCAGTTGAGAGCCCGCGCCTTGGGACTACCGCCCCAATGAAGTTTGCAACTTCAGAAAGGACAGAAGAGCGCGAGGAAAATTCAAAACAGTTTATGTAAAGCGCTTTCGCCCTGTCAGTATGCTCCTGCAGCTCATTCATAACATATTTTACTGTTACTGTTTTCCCTGTTCCTGTTTTTCCATGGACAAAAACATTGTGCGGCTTTGCGCCCTTTGCTATTGGCGCAAAACAGTAAACAAGCGCATCAATCTGCTCCTCGCGGTGCGGAAGGCGCTCGGGAACGAATTCCGGGTATAGGTAAGATTCATTCTTGAATATTGCGCCCTCAAGCGCTGCGTTCTCAAATATGTTGCGCGGCATTTTGGATTCCTGAAATAAAATGGCTGAAAGGATATTAAAGAATATGCCGAAAGGCATTAATACCTCTTAAGATATAATTGATTTGAGAGCAGATGGGCAGATCAATAAAAGTTGGATACAGGGGCAATATGAGCCAGAGGGTGCAGAACAAGAAATTTCCCCAGAGAAGAAAGCAGCGTTTCCCGGTATTCAGAAACCAGCGCGCCACTACTTCTGGGAAAATCAGAATTCCCTTTCCAAATAAAATGCCTGTTGAGAATCTGCAGCGGGGAAGGCTTTTTGGGAATTCCTCCCTCAAAAGGCGCCTTGCGCTCGGAGCGCTTGGGTTTATCCTGCCTTCATTGATTGCCCCGAGGCTGGCTGCCGCCCAGGAAGAGGTTAGCGCAATGTTGCGCGGAGCAAGAAAGCCAACGCCAATTGTGCGTGAAATCGGTGCAAAGGGCCTGTTTGGGTTTGAAAATCCGCAAGAAATGATTAGAAACACTGCAGAACTGAGACTGGTTGAAATAAATGATTCTGTGCTGCCAGCCGGCCAGAAGTTTGCGCCAGGCTGCGTGAAATCAGTTATGGAAGCCGAGGGCTTTGCAAAAAAAGGTAAAGGCGGACCTGAGGCCTTGGTTGCAAGAGTTATTGGCGGCGAACAAAAGTTAACGCTTGTCGGGGGTGTCGCAACTGCGGTCAGCACCAACCTGCTTACGAGTTTTGCGCACGAGTATTTGGGGCATCTGGAAAAAATACACGGCTATGGAAATCTTCTGGAAAAAGTGGATTTTGATGTCAGATTCCGCGCCAGCCTTCTTCCAGTCAGCGGCAAGATAACATGGCATGACTCGGAGAAATTCAGGGAATTGGCGGAGAGGAACCCGAAGGCGGCAAGCAGGGTCCTGCTTGACGTATATGTCAGCGGGCTCGAAAATTCAAGAAATTTCGCCCATATGGCTGAGAATCTGGCTCTGGGGGATCCTGAGCACGCATCATTTTGGGCAACTGCCGGCCTTTTTGGAAGGCTTGACTTCCCAACATATGTTGCAACCGCTTATTTGTTCAGGGGAAGCAGAGAATCCATCAACGACCTGAATGGCATTTCCAGGGAAACAGGCGTTAGCAGGGGGATGATTGGCGCAGCTGCGGTTATGGATGTTGCATTAAACTGGTCAACATTGCGCGGGCTTGGAAAAGCCGCACTCACTGGCAGGATTGACCCGAAGTTGCTCAGGGAAAGAAACATAAACGTAGATCTTGGACCGATGAGGACGCCTGGCGGATCACCCTATATCGGGGCAAAGCTGACTGGGAGATGGTAGAAGCATGAAGCCAAAAATGCTTTTCGGCACTGCGGGGGTTCCGCATTCCTCAGGAAGGCCTGATTCAATAAGCGGGATTGAGAGAATTTCCGCGCTTAAGCTTGATGCAATGGAACTTGAGTTTGTGCGCGGAGTGCACATGAGTGAGGAAACTGCACAAGCAGTGGGAAAAGCCTCAAGGGAAAATAATGTAATGTTGAGAGTTCATGCTCCATATTTCATAAATTTGAACTCGAGCGAAAAGAAAAAAATTGAGGCGAGCAAGAAAAGGATTTTTGATTCCGCAAGGATTGGGGAAATCTGCGGAGCAAGGATTGTAACGTTCCATCCTGCATATTACGGAGAAGGCGGCAAGGAAGAATGCATGTGGAATGTTGAAAATGCGCTGAATGAATTGCTTAATGAAATGCAGAGCAGGATAATTAAAATTGTGCTTGCGCCTGAAACAACAGGGAAGGGAAGCCAGTTCGGCTCGTTGAAAGAGACCCTTGAACTGTGCAGGCGCATTCCTGAAATTATGCCCATGGTTGATTTTTCGCACCTGCATGCGCGGGAGAATGGAAGGTTTAAAACAAAAGGGGATTTTGTGGAAGCGGTAAATGAAATTAAAAAGTCAAACAGAAAATTTTTGGAAAATCTGCAGATGCATGTTTCGGGAATAAATTTCAGCGCGAAAGGGGAAAGGAACCACATGAATATGCAGGAAAGGGGAAATACCTTCAACTACAAATGGCTTTTGGAGGCGCTTCATGGGGAAAATGCCTCGGGCTGCATAATATGTGAAAGCCCGAATTTGGAAGAAGACGCGCTGCTGATGAAAAAATACTGGGAAAGTTTGTAATTGAAGATTGTTAGGCATTTGCCTAAGTAAAATAAGAAGGGTTATAAATTCCTTTTAACAATTAATAGAATCATGGCTGAAGTTGCATTGGGCGCAAACGAGTTCAGGGCGCTTTCTTCGGAAACGCGCGTGCAGATAATAAAGCTGCTTGGCTCAAGAAGGCACAATCTTACTGAAATTGCAAACAGGCTCGGGATGCGCCTTCCCACAATAAAGCAGCATCTGGGCGTTCTGGAGCGCGCGGGACTGATTGAGCAGCTGGAAAGCGCGCGCAAGTGGAAATATTATTCATTGACCGCAAAGGGAAATGCGCTTGTGGGGAAAGCCGAGGCGAGCATTCTTATTGTGCTTGCGCTTGCATCGCTTGCAATGGTCGGGCTGCTTTATGAGTTCATTTCAAAATTCTGGATTTTATTTGCAGGGATTGCAAAGCCCATTGCCTCAGGCGCGACTGAGATGAGCCAGGGGTTTACAGGCGCCTCAGCGCCCGCGCTGGAAGCGGGAAAAAATGAAGTTGTGAAAGACATTGCGGAAAAGGCTGCGGCGCAGGCTGCTTCGGCTGCAGGCTTTAATGATGTTGCTTGGTATGTGGCAGTAATTATTGCGCTCGCGCTCCTGATTGCATTTTGCATTGTGAAAATGCGCAAAAGGCCCAAATCATCATATTTCGTTGATAAACGAAATAAATAAAAGGCTATTTCTCCTTAATTATTGCATGCGCGAAAGTGGCATATTCAGCTTCGTGCTTGTATTGCTGTTCATTGCAGTGGAGTTTGCAATGCTCGGGGCGCAGAACGAAATTGCGGGGGAGTCTGCAAAAACGCAGGCGCTGCTGATGCAGATGGAAAAGGCTTCTTATCTGCGCAATGAAATTGAGCTGAATTCAGATTTCCTGATTGGAAAGGTTATGGAAAATGAGCTGAGGGGCGGGAATTACGACCCCGAAGCAATAAATGAAAAAATCTGCTCTGCGCTGTTTGGCTATTTTATGGATGTGGAATCCGCATATGCCGTGCATCCCTCAATAAAATTCTATTCGGCTTTTGCAAGCTCTTCAGAGTATCAGGAATTGCCTTCAAAAATGAAAGTTCCATTGCAGGAATTTGACATTTGCACGAACAGCAAGGTTATTGTTGTAAAGGGTTTGGGAAATTATAGCGCTGAATTTGCTTATACTGGGGGGATATTCAAGGACAGGGCTGTTTTTGCCGAAATTGTATATGGGAATTACTCGCAGGTTTTTGTAATTCCGTTTGATTACACAATAAATGCGGAGGCATAAAAATGCAGAGCTATGAGGCACTGCTTGCGTTTGCGACATTTCTTGCAATTATCGGGGTTTTTGCGGGCGCCTTGCAGAATGCGGGCAGCGGAGCAAGCAGCAGCAGGGATTATGCAACTGCAAAAATAAATGCCGAGAAATGCGCCGCCCTTGTAAACGGGCTTTATTCCGCAGGGGGAGGCAATCTGGCCGATGTTGAAATAAGCTGCTTCATAAAGGGAAATAAAATTGCAAGCAAGTTTGCGGATGAACAAGCGGACGCTTTCCTGATTTACGGGAATGCAACAAATGTGGAATCCCTGGGCGGAACAAAAATTTGGGTGAAAACAAATGCGCACTATAAATGAAAGGGGATTGCTTTTCAGCTTTGATTTGCTGCTGGCGTTTTTCATAATGTGCGCAATGCTCTATTTCATGCTGCTGAACATTGATTTGATTGCGGAGCGCAATGGAAAGGCGCTTGAGGAGTTTTCATTCTACCAGAACGCATTCTCGTTTGCAGATTCTTCCATAAAGGATTCTTTTGCAGTTCATGATGGGGAAAAGCGCAGGCTTCTGGACAATGTGATTGATTATGGGCTGCTGAAAAATGCGGACGCGCAAAAACTTAAAAACGGGAAATTTTCTATAGGGAAGATTGCGCTTGAATATGCGGATGGAAAAAAAGAGACCATTTCGGAAAGCGGAAGTGAAAACAACTGCTCAGCTGTTGAGAGGCTTGTACGCGTAAGGAAAGATTCAGGGGATGAGAAAGCGAAAATTTTGTTTTTAATTTGCGGGGCGGGAAAATGAATCATAGGGGAATTTATCTCACATTTGAGGCAATGCTCAGCCTGCTCATCCTGTTTGCAATAATTTCAATCCCTTTGCAAAATGAGTTGCAGGGCTTGAATGAGCTGCATATCCTGCAGAAGGAGAATGATTTGCTCAAGGCGTGGCTATTTGAAAGGGATTTTGATTCTGATGGGATGAAAATGGATTTTGAATTTGTTTTTCCCAACTCTTCGGGGGAAATAGACATTGGAAATGAAAGGATTGCTGTCGGGAAGCCTGCGGGAAAGCGCAGGGAAATCCATTCCGCATCGGGATTTGCGCTTGATAATAAGCTGAATGCAGTTGAAATAAGGATAAGCGATTGTGATTTTCCCGTTCTCATTTTTAAGCAGCATGCTGAAGCCCGAAGTGAATGTTTTTTGGTCCAATTCAAGAGGAACTGCAAGTTCTGTCTCAAATGTTTTGCTTTTTCCTGCGCTTTCAGATGTTAGGACAAGAGTTGCTTTCGTGCCATTGATATTTAACTGCCAGAGTGTTAGGACTCTTGCAGTTAATGCCAGCTGCGAGCCGCTGCCAAGGATGAGCATTTTTTCCGAGGCGCTTTCCAGCCCGTTCATGAAGTTCTGCGCATTCTGCACATCGCTTGCGAAAACAGCATTTGCGTGCAGGCCTGCAATTACCGGCATGAAAACCAGCAGCGCTGAGAAAAACGCTGCAAGCAGGAGCATGTATTCTAAAGAAAGCTGCGCCCTGCTGTGCAATTCGTCTTTCCGCATAATCCCTATGCTATGTCAGTTATTTCCTTGAAGATGTCATCGGTTTTTTTCTTGATCACATCAGCGCCCTGCTTGCTCGTCTGCTGCAGCTGCGAAACCAGCAGCAATACAATTGCAACAACTGCCGCAAGAACTATTATCATTTCTATTGAGATTTGTGCCTTGTTGTCCATAATAATCATAAATATCCTGCAAGCAAGGTATTTTAAATATTTCGTTGATTGCCGATATACATCAAGGGATAGGATTTAAAGCATTTTTGCGCTGAATTAAAGCATGAACCCGCGTGAAGTTCGCGACATAGCGCTTTCAATGCTTGTTATTGCAATAGCATTTGCATGGCCCGGTTTTCCCCTCCCGCCGCTTTATTGGATTGCAATTTCATTTGCTGCTGTGATTATAGCTGTGGGCACAGGATTTGTTTTGCACGAGCTTGCGCACAAATACACTGCAATCCATTATGGCAGCCATGCCGAGTATTTCGCCTGGCCATATGGATTGGGGCTGGCGCTTCTGCTTTCACTCGTTACAAACGGAGGGTTTGTTTTTGCAGCCCCGGGAGCAGTTTATATATTTGGAGATAATCTGGGAAGAAAGGAAAATGGGATAATTTCAGCTGCGGGGCCGTTAACAAACATAATAATTGCTGCCATATTCCTTCTTGTTTCAATTCTTGTTCTGCCCTTTTCGCCACTTGTTGCAGCAATTGCAGGAATCGGAATGCGCGTCAACCTTTTCCTTGCGGCCTTCAATCTGCTCCCCTTCGGACCGTTGGATGGAACCAAGGTAATCTCATGGAATCCATTGGTTTGGGGAGTTTTGTTTGTGCCGAGCGCGGTAATTGCATTTCTGCCCGGGCTGGTTTCCTAATTAGAAACTTGGGTCTTATTTTTTCTTTTGGGGTAAAACCTAGACTTTCTCTTTTTCTAAAAGAGAAAGGATTGGTTATCCGACGTAGCTCGGCTTGTATGTGGAATACGTGGTTCTGAATTCGTCATATGCCTCTGTCGTTTCCTTGCTTATGCTTGGGAGAATTTTCAGCATTGCCTGCGCAAAGTGCTTTTTCTCAACTTTCTCCACTTTCATGCCGCTTTCCTTGAGCGCAATCAGCGCCGCTTCCCTTACTAACCCTTCCAGGTCTGCTCCGCTATAGCCTTCGGTTTTTTCCGCAAGCTCTTCAATGGGGACATTCTTATCAAGGGGAATTTTTTTGGTGTGGATTTTCAGGATTTCAATTCTTGCCTTCTTGTCAGGGGCATCAACCTTTATTATTTTATCTACTCTCCCTGGGCGCAGTAGCCCTGGGTCTATCAGGTCAGGGCGGTTTGTTGCAGCAACAAAAATAACATCCTTTGTGCTTTCAATCCCATCAAGCTCTGTAAGCAATTGATTTACAACCCTTTCCGTAACCCCGGAATCAAGCTGTGTTCCGCGCCTGCTTGCAATTGAATCAATTTCATCAAAGAATACTATTACCGGAGCCACTTGCCTTGCACGCCTGAAGACCTTTCTTATGCCTCTTTCGCTATTATGGGCAAATATACCGCCAAAGCCTGCAATGAAATTCTGGCAGGGTTCAACAGAAACATCATAGACAAATCCCTTGTAAGGAACTTCTTCAATTTTCTCAACTACATCCCAGAATATGTCCGCTTCAACAAGCTTCCATAACTCATTGTATTTTTGCCTGTTTAAATCAACCATGCAAAGTGCCTGCTTCAGCTTATTTTTCCCAACAGTAATGTTTTTTGGGTAGCTTACAAATGCTTCATTCAATAATGCCTCTATTTTCTGGTTAATTGGAATGACATTGCTTCTTGCCCAGGTAATTTTGTTTAACTGCTCTCTAATCATTAAATTTCTCCTTGAATCAATGAAGCCTATTGGCATAAATTTCTCAAAATTTTCTGCGCCAAATATTTGTATTCTATGGCTTATTGAACCCGTCCATTCTCTTTTTTCCTTGCATCTCGCAACAATTCCCAATTTCAAGAATAAGAATGCCAGATCATTTGCAAGCTCTCTGCTTACAGTTGTTGCTTCAATTTTGCAATTCCCTTCGCCGCTTCTAATGGTTCCATCTCCGCTGAAGTATCCCCTCAAGAAGGCATGAACTATGTTGTTTGGGGCACTAAGCAAGATTTCAGGCATTCTCTTGTTGAATGCCCCGCTTGTCAATCCTAGCTTCTTGAATACTTCTGTTATAGTGCTGGAATTTATTACTATTCCTCTCTCTTCTATAAGTGAATACTTTAGCCCGAGATTGTCAAGTATCTGCTGCATTCTTTTGACTATTTCACCATCACAAATCGCCAATCTCGGCATGCCATTATTAAAATCGCCTTCGGCAACCCACAAGCCGATTAATTCAAATAGCCCTTCTGACAGCTCCAGCAGGGCGGGCAGGGAATGCCTGCTGCCCTTTCTTGAGATTTTTGCAGTAGTTAGAGAGGGAGTATCTTTTGACTTACCCAACAGCAAATTAAACTTTGTTAGACTCAAAGGCAGATTTCTATCAACAATATCGTACAAATATTTGCGTTTTATGCCTGCAACGGCACAGGCTTTTTTATAGCCCAGCCCCTTGATAAGCTCTTTGATTTGCGGGGAATGAATAAAGAAATTTTGCTCATGCCTGAACATCTCAAACAAGTTCAGCTGTTTTTCCATTGTAGAAATGTTGGGTATTTTGGAAGGAACCGCCAGAACGCTTTTTCCTTCAATCAGTTGCGAAGGGGTAACAGCTTCAATTTCATTCTCTACAAGGGAAAATAAAGAATGTTTGTCCGTAACCCTGATTCTTCTGCCTGTTTTTGTTGTTATTTGCAGCAGCTTTCCATTCAAAGGGTGTTTTATAAAATCAGTTATGCTGGAAAATAACACCTTTCCATCATCATCAAATGTAACAACTTGCAGATTTTTCCTTTCCTCAACGATTTTTCCAATATGTTCTCTGAATATTTTCTTGCCATCAAAAACTAAAAGTTCCTCATCAAAAGGCAAGCTTTCCCCGACATACATGCTCAGGAGCTCAGGCCCTTTTATTGAAATGAAATTGATTCCGCTTTCAGTTGCAAGCGCCTTTGCAATCAGCGTTTTGCCGCAGCCTGGAGGGCCGTAAAGCAGAATGCCTTTCGGAGGCTTTATCCCGAGCCTTTTGAATGCCTCCGGATTCTGCAGCGGCCATTCAACTGCCTGGCGCAGTTCTTCCTTCACATAATCCAGTGCGCCAATGTCCTCCCACTTCACATTTGGAATTTCAATTGTAACTTCCCTCAGGGCAGAGGGCTGGACATCCTTAAGGCCGTTTATGAAATCTTCCCTGTTTACCTCAAGCTTCTCAAGGACTTCCTGCGGGATTGTTTCATCCTCCAAATTTATTTCCGGAAGATATCTTCGCAATGCCTTCATTGCGGCTTCTTTCCCAAGCGCGGAAAGGTCAGCCCCTACAAAGCCGTGCGTAATATTTGCAAAATGGTCCAGGTCAACATCCTTTGCAAGCGGCATTCCCCTTGTATGAATCTGCAGCACTTCCTTTCTTCCCTTTCTGTCAGGAACCGGGAATTCTATTTCCCTGTCAAATCTGCCTGGCCTGCGCAATGCCTCATCAATTGAATTTATGCGGTTTGTTGCTGCAATAACAATCACATTTCCGCGCGCTTCCATCCCGTCCATTGCTGCGAGAAGCTGCGCAACTACTCTTCTTTCAACTTCCCCTATGACTTCCTCGCGCTTTGGCGCGATTGCATCAATCTCATCAATGAAAATTATGCTTGGCGCATTTTCCTGCGCATCCTTGAACAATTGCCTTATGCGCTCTTCCGCCTCCCCCACAAATTTGCTCATAACTTCAGGGGCGGAAATTGAAATGAAATGCGCATTGGTTTCATTTGCAACTGCCTTTGCAAGAAGTGTTTTTCCGCAGCCTGGCGGGCCATGCAATAAAACGCCTTTCGGGGGATCAATCCCCAAACGCCTGAAAAGCTCAGGATGGCGCATTGGCAGTTCAATCATTTCCCTTACTTTCTGTACTTGTTCCTCTAAACCCCCAATATCCTCATATGCGACTTTTGGAACTCCCTCAACCGCCTCCTTTACGGGCTCTTCCTTCAGAATGAATTGCGTGTAATCAGTAACCCTTACTATCCCCCTTGGGGAGGTTTCAGTAACAATATAAATAAAACCGGAGCCGAAAACGCTTATCCATACGTTATCCCCTTTTGTAAGAGGCCTGCCAATGAAATTGCGCTTCAGGATTCTGTCGTAGCCGGAAGCGATAATCCTTACTTCCTGCGTGGGAGACAGAACAACCTTTTTTGCCTCTTCTACATGGGCTTTTCTTATTGTTACTTTTTCCCCCAATCCGATGCCCGCATTGCGCCTTATGAGGGAATCCATCCTTATTATGTCCTTGCCCTCGTCTTCAGGCCTTGCGGGCCATACAACGGCTGCGGTCTTTTTAGTAGCTTCAATCTCAACAATGTCCCCTGAAGTGATTTCAAGCTCTTCCTTTGCCTTGCGGCTTAGCGTAACAATATTCCTGCCTACGTGGCTTGGGTCAGGGTCCTGGACCCTGAGGACAATTTCCTTGCGCTTTTTATCGCCTGCCAACATTCCGCCCAACTCCATAAGAACTTAAATTCCAAAGGATTTTAAACC
>JAGVWD010000043.1 GCA_018304445.1 Candidatus Iainarchaeum sp.
TTTTCAATCCCAAAAGCCCCAGAATGAAATCCACTATGTTGAAGTGCCCGCTTTCCTTTCCAGATTCCGCAGAGCCCTGCTCCAAACCCTTTTTTTCTTTCCCAGCCATTTTTGCACCAAGAATATTATATTTTATTAATTATTAATCCTATCCTAGCCCCCTAGCTCTTTTCAATATTGTAGTCCGCGCTCCCAACTGCAACCATATTGTCAGGAAGCTCCACTACGGGCATCTCAGTCGCAAGCGCCCCGAAGTTTATCCCCGAATTTATGTCTATTGGGACCTGATTGTTGTTGGTTATTGTAAGGACTCCTGTGGGAGTTATTGTTATCTCGATGTCGTGCTGAGCCTGCCCGGAGGTCTTTATTGTTATTGTGCTGGTTTTTGTGTAATCCACATCAGTGTAGTGCAGCTCATTCTCAGTAATTTTTGTGCTGTTCCTTATTACCAAGTCAAGATTTATGTTGTTGCTTGGGGATGTTTTCATATTCTTTATTATCCCATTATAATCCTGGTTCTGCAGGGTAATGTCAATGAAATAGCCCTCAAAATTCAGGCTTTCAGGGGAATATGAAATTTCATTGTAGTATTTCCCCTTGTCCTTCGAATGGGTATAATTTATGTCATAGGGGGAAACAAGCAAATCCCTCACATCCACGGTTGCCGAATTTATGTTGACATCAAGCGCATCGGAATGCAGGAAGACAAATTCCCTGTAGGAATCCAGGTCAATTTGGTATGTGTCCTTCTTTGTTTTCTCAGGCAGCCTCTCATAGAACCATATTGCTTCGGCATTTGAATCAAAATCCATGTTCCCCACGTTGAGCATTATGTCGTATATGTTGTCCTGCACATTCTCGAACTTGTATGCAACCCTGTCTATTGCGGAAACAAACTGCGCATTCTGCTCAAGCAGCCTTGTGTTTTCCCTCAATTGCGAGCTAAGCCCTATAATCGCAAGGCTGAAGAGCAGGATTGTCAATGTCAATATAACTCCCTTTTGTTTCATCATTACTTCACCCATACCCAATATTGCGCATCATAGAAATATGAAATCTCACTGTTTGCGAATGTCAGGAAAAGCCTTCTTCCGTGCATCAAATCCTTTCCCGAGAGGTTTGCATCGCCCGCGCCGAAATTTATCTCATCCATTTCCGTAAATGAGTCATTCGCATAGGAGAATTTCTCAATGCGCATCCTCCATGAATACTGCACAGGCATTGCTGAATTTATCTCCGTGGAGATTTTATTCGAATCAAACTGCTGCAGGACCCCCTGCGCATCAAGCAAATCAAGCGCATCATTCATGCTCCTCTGCATATTGAGCCCGGAGTAGGGGTCATTGCTCCCCATCAATGGCACATAGCCCATAATCCCTACAAGAGCCATAAGTATGACTATTGAGAATGCGGCATCGAGGGTCAGCATGTGCCCCTTCCGCATCCCATTATTTGTAGAGCGTGAAATAAAATATCGCATTTTTTCCATTGTAGCTCACAACCCTTGATGAATTTATTGCAATCTCTGCGCCGCTTTCTGCGCTTCCCGCCTCATAAACCTTGTTCAGATCCTGCTCAATCTTTATGTAGAAGTTATAATCCGCAATGCCCATTTTGCCCTTTGCTGAATTGTAATCCAGCGCCTTGAATGCATTTAACTTTTGCAGGGAAAGCGCGCGCCTTGACAATGCGAAGCCATAGAGGTTTGCATCCCCGCTAAGATGCCAATTGCTCGGAACTCCCGAGGTCATTACAAGCTGGTTTGAAATCTGCACTGCGGAATTCTTCATTTCATAAAGGATTTTCTCCCCTGCAATTGCGCCAATGGAATTCTGCCAAACGCTCAGTGCAAATGCGAAAACAAGCAGGAATATGAATACTGCAATCATTAAGTCATATGAAACCACCTGCCCTTTGGAATTCCTGAACTCAGGCATTTTTTACCACCACCTTCCCGCTGCTGTTTTCAACAATTATGCCCCCGCTTGCCAGATTGAAATCGCTTTTGTTCAAATCTGCATAAAATGCGCAGTAAACGCTTTTAAGTTCAGGGAACTCGGAATTCTCATCCCACAAATCAATGTAATCGGAATAAACTGCGGCATTCCTGTCAATTTCCCCGGCCCATTTTGCGCCGTCCCCCGCGCTGTAAATTCCGCTTATTATGCCTGCAACCTTATTGCATTTTGCCTGCAGCCTGAACTGCTCTGATAACGCATTTACCAAATCCGTGTTGTTTATTATTGAAAGATTTATGATTACGAACATCGCAAGCAGGAGCATTACAACCGCAATAGTTTCAATTCCTATGCTGCCTTTCATTTTTACCAGCTAGCCCGCAGAATATGTCGGGGTTTTGTATGTGCTTCCATCCCCGAATTTGAATGTAAGGATGAACTGCTCTGAATTGTCATTCACTTCATCATCAAATTCAAGCTTGTTGTTTGTGCTCCATTCGGCCCCTGCTGAAAGCGCAGTGTCATCGATATTCAGGAAGCTGTTTCCCGAGGAAGTTCCGCTCCAGACTTCCGAATTGTTCAGCCTTATTTTCTTCAGCTTTGCATTGTCCGTATCATTGAACCACGCGACATTAATGTCTGTTATTGTTATGCTCCCGCACCCGGTATTGCGTATTGTCCAGTCAACAAGGTTCTTTCCCGCAGTTGCAAAGCTCGCGGTAAGCCAGTCAAACTCGAAGAAGCTCTGCTGCTCGACTGTTGTAACATTGAAATTATTTGAATCGCTTGCGGCGGAATATGCCTTGCCGTTTGCAAGTATTGTCCAGCTTCCCGAAGCGCCATCGCAGGGAACCTTAAAAGTTCCCAAATACCTCCCGTTTGGCGCGCTTAAGTTCCTGAACACATTCACATCGCTTCCGGAAGGGCTTTTCACAAAAACATTAAGGTCTGAAAGCGAAACAGGCGCGGCGCTCTGGTCATAGGAAAGGACCTCAAAATAAACAGTTGAGCCGATTCCGAAATTGACTGAATGCGAGGAGTAATTGGAATCGGAATAGCTTTTCACATTGATGTTTGTAAGGACCTGCGGCACGAATATCTGCACCAATGCCCTGTCCCCCTGCCCGGAATTTGAATCGACAGCAATATAGCCGGAGTAAATTGATGAGGAGGTTCCTGAGGGAATATTAAATAGCGCGTCAAAGCTGTCCGAGGCATTTGCATCAAGCGTTGAGGATATTGCCCCCAGGCTTGTGAACGCATCAATGCCCCCGGATTTCGAGTTTGTTATTCCTGAAAGGGAAGCGGAAGTTGAATTCCACGCGGTAAGGGTTTCGCTTGAGCTGTTTCCGGGAAGGATTGTTTTTGCAATCTTGTTCGGGCTCAATATCAATCCTGCGCCTATCCTAACAAACCCGCTGTCAAGCATCTCCAATGCAACCGAATGCCTTCCTGCCTCTGTCGGCAATTCCCCGGTAACCTGCGCCTTTGTCACCTCATATATGTCGGTAAGGGAATCCCCCATCCTGAGCTTATAGCCTATTTCATTATCTCCCAGAATTTCCTCCTCAATGTTTGCGGGCAGCTCTATTTCCGCATATATCTTGCTTCCCGGGCCGGAAGCATAAACAAAATCCGCGGAATTTGCGAGGGTTTTTACGGCAGTCCTCGCCTGCTCTGTTATTACAGTGCGCTGGGAAAGGTCAAGCGAATACACAAAAATAACCCCGACAATAAGCAGCATCACTATTATTATCGCAAGGTATTCAACCGCTTCCTGCCCTTTCTGACGCATGTTTATTTCCAATATAAGAATGCGCTTCTATTATAAATATTATACTGCCCAACTCAGTGCTCATTAAAACATACAATTATACCTCTTTCTTTGCCATATATTTTATCTGATGGCAGAAACTGAAACCGGGCTGCGCTTAAGACTTTACAAGCTTCTTCTGGATAAATATTCCTCTTTGATAAACGAGAAGGAAACAAAGACTGTAGGGGAAATAAAGGCGCTTGTCAATTCCGAGGACCTTACAATCCAGGGGATTGCTTCCGCGCACAGGCCTGAAAATTACGAATTCGGCGCGCATTACCTGCAGGCAGCAGAAAGCGCATACAATTTCATTTGCGGTGAAATTTCCTATATCCCGAGCGAATTGGGCCTTGACATCTGGCTTGCCCCGAAGGAAATCCTTTCAGCCAAGATTGCGGACGATTCGGATTTGGCAGTCCTTCTTTGCAGCGTGCTTTATGCATTAGGGGATGAAAAAGCCGAGGTTGTTGTAGCGGAGCTTGAGAATGCGAATACGCATGCATTTGCAATTACTGAATTTGAAGGAAAATTCATTCTTCTAGACCCCGCGCAGAAAAGGCCCTTTATGGAATTTTCCGGGGAAAAGGAAAAGGTGCTTGGGCAGTATTCCTTCAACGGCGCGAAAATCCGGCACTTCCTCTACAAATTCAACGCGCAGAATTATGAGCAGTTTGTGTAAGCCTCAAGAAATATATAAATATCACGACATATCAATACAACTGAACAAGAGGTATGTTGATGCTAATACAAATAATACAAAAAAGAAGGATACGAAGTACCAGAAACCCTGTGCGAAAAGGAGCTGCAAATTTGATAGGGTTGAATGAGGCGCTAATAGGCGCAATGCGCAACAAAGTTAATAGAATATGGCAGAGAAGAAATAAAGTTGATAGTGAAAAGATAAAGAGTGCGCTAAGACAATTTGCAGCACTCAGTCAAAAATCAGGAGAAATTAATGAATTTCTTTTTGAGTTGGATGTAGAGCAATTTACACCAGAGCTGCTGGGTAATCTACTTAAATTTGCAGGTCCAAAATGGAGGCAAGCAATTGCATGATGTGCTTCTTTTTGGAGGAATAGGCGCAAGAGGCAGGTTATATGAAATACTCAGGCATGGTGATGAAGACAAAAGTAGCCTTTTGGGCAAAGCGCTGTCTTTGGCAGGCCCGAATGCAGGCAAGCGCCTGGTTACCGCACTTAGGAGTCCGGAGAAAGTCTGGGATGCATTGAAAAACGAAGACATAAAATTCCTTAAAAAAATAGAAATAAGCCCGTATATATAATTTGCCGACAGAAATGCAATTGCTAATCACTAAGCAATATATTAATAAATTAATACTTTAATATATTATTAGAGGAGGCAAGACTATGACCCACGTAAATGTGAATATCCATGGGCAAATAACACTGCCTGCTTTCATAAGAAAAAAGCACAAAATAGGCACAAGCACGATTTTGGAGGTTGCTGATAGAGATAGCGAGATAGTCCTCAAAAAAGCAGCCGTTGTAGAGGCAGATATAGTAAACAAACTTGAGGCTCTTGCAAGGAAGAAAAAAGTAACACAGAAAATGCTGCTTAAGTGGTGCAGAGAGGCAAGAGGCAAAATTTATAGTGAATGCTATGGTTGATAAACCACTATTCCTTGATACCACCGTCTTGCTCTCGGGAGTTACAGCTTCTCGCAGCGCAAGCCACGAAGTATTGTTTGAATATCCTGTAAAGAAGTATACGAACGAATATGCAGTCAAAGAAACAAGATGGGTAATGAAAGAAAAACTTCACCTAAATTATGAAATAATCAACGATGCAGTTGATGCTATACGACAAAACTGTTCAGTTGCTCAAACTCCTTCCAAAGAAGAAATGTTCAAAATTAATCTTGTTGATGAGGCGGATGTTCCCATACTGTGTTCTGCCATAAAACTCAGTTGCATACTAGTAACTCGCGATCGCGGATTGCTTAATGAAGCAAAGAGCTATATTGAGGCAAAAACCCCAGAACAAATTATTGCGAAATAAGAATAGTTGCCGGCTTAATTATGTTTTTATTGCTTTGTTTCCCCTATTTTTATGATTTTTATGGGCGTTTCTGTAAATAGGGAGAAATGCTGCTACTGCGGCGCATGCGTAGCGGTCTGCCCGAAAAACTGCATAGAACTTGATGAGGTGCGCATTGAGATTGATAACAGCAAATGCATTGACTGCCTTGCGTGCATCCGCATGTGCCCCGTGGGCGCGCTGGGCAAAATTGAGAAGAAGTGAGAGAATGCCGGTTGTGAGAATTGATATGCTCCCTAGGAGCAAAAAGGAAAAGGAAAAATTGATTGAGGGGGTTATTGAAGCAGTTGCAAAAACCCTGAAAATTGAAAGGGATTGGGTGAGAGTGGTCATTGATGAAATTCCCGCAGAAAATTGGGGCGTTGATGGAAAGCAGCTTTCTGAATTGATGAAGAAAAAAAAGTGATTGCATGGAAGAATACGATGTAATAATTATCGGCGCAGGGCCCGCAGGCCTTAATGCTGCAACAAAGCTCGCTGAAAGGAAAATCAATGTTCTTGTCCTTGACAGGAAGCAGGAAATTGGTTGTCCGAAGCGCTGCGCAGAAGGCCTGGGATTGGGATGGTTCAAGCGCCTTGGATTGAAGCCCAGCAAGGAATGGGCTGTTATGCCGATTTACGGCGCTGCATTGTATGCGCCATCAGGGAAAAGCGTTGTACTGCACTCAAAGAAAATTGCGGGATATGTGCTTGAGAGAAAAATGTTTGAGAAGGCGCTTGCGATTGATGCTGTAAAAAAAGGCGCGAAAATAAGGCTGAAGAGCAATGTGAAAAGCGCGGAAAGGCGCGATGGGAAAGTCATTCTGGATGTGAATGAGCTGGGTGAAATTAAGCAATACTCCGCTCCGCTGATAATTGCATGCGACGGGATTGATTCGCGCATTTCGCGCATGCTTGGATTGGATACGACAAACAAATTGCCTGATGTGGATTCGGGCTTCCAGTATGAATTAACAGGCATTGACGGATATGATGAGAAATTGCTGCACCTTTATTTCGGGAATGAAATCGCATGTCGTGGGTATTTGTGGATATTCCCGAAGCGCAAGGGCACTGCAAACGTTGGAATAGGTATTGCGGGCTATGAGGCAAAAACAGCAAAATATTACCTTGACAAATTCATTGCC
>JAGVWD010000044.1 GCA_018304445.1 Candidatus Iainarchaeum sp.
GGGTAACACTGAAGTCAATCGCAAAGCAGTTTGTTCCTGATGTGTTGTTAGGGTCGTATGGGAATCTCTGCCCGTTCTTGACAGTTATCCTGTCGCTCCCTACCAACAGAGTGAAGCTCCAGACATCGCTGCTTGCAACAGACTGCTTTGCGATTGACTTCAGTGTTACCCTTGTTTCGATGAGGTTTGCGCCTGCACCGTCATAGAATGTAACATCCGAGGTTGTGCTTGCAGTGAATTGCTGGCTCTGCAATTTATTGCCGTTTGCATCCTGCAATTCAATCTGTGCCTGGTATGTGCCGTCGCTCTTTGTTGAACCGCCCATTAACTTGAACTTGTATGCAGTTCCTGCGGTTCTGCCAACTACATCGACTGTGTCTCCGACAGCCATTATTGTCTCAGCAGTGTTTGTTACCAACTCCACTTGTGTGCAGTCGGAATTTACTGAGTCAATGACGTATGGCTTGCCGAGGAAGTTTATTGGCACATAGTCTGCTGATCCTGTGTCAGTGTATGCGCATGGCACTACGCCTGTTCCGAAGTCTGCGACATAGTTAAGGTCACCGTTGTTTATTACTGCTACAAGGTCCTTAACATCTGTGTGCACGGTGTCAAATCCCGCATCGACCTTTATGCCAATAGTCTCTGTTTCTGTTATTGAGTTTGTGTCTGTGCCCTTTTTGGCAGTCAGGCTTCCGTTCTTGAAGCTTGTGAAATAGGCATTTCCTACGCTTTCGAAGTACTCTGCTGTATTCACTTTATTGTTCATTACTGCTGTTATCAGCTCTCTTGCTCCGCCTGTTATTGTGGTTGTGCCGCCAACAACGAGCTTTGCCTTGAGGTCTGATGGAGCTTCCCATGTGCCTGAGCATGTCCCGGCACTAGGAGTTCCTGTTGTGTCGGTAGTTGTTACCGCGTTTCTAGCTACTGCTGCTGCGATGTTTCCTGCCCATACTACGTCGCTTACAGCTGCGCTTGCACCAACAACCACATTGACTGCTGGTGTGCCGTCTGAATAGATGTCTGTCTTCGTCAAATCAGAGGCAGCTGCAGTTACGATAGGCAGTAAAGCGCTTCCCACTAATGCAGCGCCTGCTGCAACAGCGGCCAGCTTCTTTACGTTTAGTCCTTTCATTAATTCACCTCACAAATCTAGCCAAAAATAGATAACTGCCAATAACAATGCAATAGAAAAAATAATTGAAGACAGTTATCTACTACGGCTTTTATATAAAATCTGGGACTGGTTTAAAATCTACTTCGTTGAAAGACGAAGATTATTTAAATTGTTCCAATGACTAATGTGTTTGTTGGCTATGGAAAGACTCTATGTTGATTCAAATGTACTGATCTCTTTGCTAAGGGAGGAGATTAATGGCAATTTCAGATCCCTATTCAGCGAAGCTTCCGCATTCTTTGATTATGCCAGAAAACATAAAGCTGTTATTGTTGTTTCAGACTTGTTCTTTTCAGAAGTCCAAAGAAGGGCATATATGAAAAAAGAGGAAATTCTTGACTATCTCAAATCAGTTGATATAAAGACTGAGCAGGCTGAATTTATAGATCAGGACTTTCCAGATTTCAGGAAGTTTGTTGCTATTGGCATTCATTGTTCAGATGCAAAGCATTTGGCTGTTGCGCTCAGGCTGAAATGCGATGCAATTGTTACATTCAACAGAAAGGATTTTGAAAGGGCAATTGCATTTATCAAAATCAGAGAGCCTGGCGAATTCATAGAATTTATATAAAGCCTTTCTTTTTCAGCAATTCCTGATGTGCTTTTTCCTTTTCTTCTTTTGTAATAAGATTGCCGTCCCATCCTCTTGCCTTTGCCTTCAATGCCAATTTTCTTGCCCCTTCCCTTATGTCTGCTGTTTCTTCATTAAACCTAATAAGCCTTTCAAGCTTCTCCCTTACTGCATCCTTAAGAAACTCGCTTCTTGAGCTGTACATCTTTGAATTGCTTATTGCCTTGTCCAGCAGCTCAACGTATTCGTCCTTTACAACTGTTGTAAGAGTCCTCATAACACATCTCGTATATTACTAATATACGACTAATATAAAAAGATTGCTATTTATGGCCCGAAAACCTTGCCATAGAATTCGTCCAATTCCTTGCGGTTCATTAGCTTTGTTATATATTCAGTGTAATTGTGCACCATCTGCGCAAAATCAACCAACGCATCCTGCAAATCAGCAGCGCTGAATTTGTATTCCTTGGGCTTTATTACCTCAACGCTTGTGGGCCCGTAGAAAAACATCAGCCTTACAAGAGCCTTAAAGTTTTTGACACTCAGGTTAACGTCCAGATAGCTTGAGTAATGCTCGCCCTCTTTTATTATTTCCGCCGGCTCCAGCGCATAAATAGTGAAAGTCTCCTCCTTCCCTAGGGCTTTCGTAATGTCATCAATCTGCTTTTTGAGCAGGTTTTCCTCAATCGCCTGGATTTCAATTATTATTTTCAGGCGCAGCTTGTTGGGGTCTTCCACTTCAATGCCCTTTCTCCTTTCGAGCTCCGAGGAAATTCCCTTCCTGAGCGCATATTTTATGGGGAACCCTGGCAGCTTTTCAATAAGCCCCAATTTAAGCATCTGCTTAAGCTCCGCGCTCAGCTCCGAGCTTCCGATTTTCAATGAGGATTGCATCTCCTCCATCGTGCCGGGCCTGCGCTGCAATTGCGCGCCAATGCGCTTCTGCAGTTCGGATAATTGCGCCATTAAGGAATTGCTGTGGAAAGGGATTAAAATGGTTAGGTTTTAATAGTGAGGCGGCAGATATAATAAATAGGATAAATATGAGCATGGCTTTTATTGCAAGTGTCATTGGGGATTCCGCAGTAAGCGGCGCTGCCGAAGCCGCGAAAAGCCTTGCGGGAAATTACTGGATTCTGATTGCGGCGGTTGCGCTCATTGTTGTAACCGTCATAATTTTTCTGGTGCTGAGGCAGATTGTCATAAATTCCGTTCTTGGGTTTGTTGTATGGGGGGTAATACACTTTGTTTTCAATATTGAGCTGCCATTTTTCCCAGCGCTTGTTTCCGCAGCAATTGGCGGCCCTGCAGGGATTGCAACAGTTCTCCTGCTCAAATTCCTCGGGGTCGGATGATGATAATAGGTAAAGGGGGATATAACCAAGGGAGCAGAAGAGGAGTACTGACCACATTTACAAGCGGCCGTTATAAAAAGGGGGGACGTAAAAAGGTGCTGCCGGCACCTAAAGGCCCTACTGCGTGGGATATGACTTATAAACCAGGCGAGAACTTTGTGATTGAAAAAAATTTTAAATATGTAGGCAAAGGGTATGTGCTTGCAACACGCATATTTCCGGCTCTTGATGCAAGTGGCAATAAAAAAACTGCCAGCGGAATTTTTATGAATTGCGGCAAAGGCCTCTATACAAACATATCGGAAGGGAGAGCAAGGGATATTCTCAACTCTGCAGGCATGGCTCCAAATGAATTAAGGGAAATTCTTAAAAAAACAGGCTTATAAAACAGCGTGCAATTTTGTCCCGCAGCGCTTGCATTTTCCTTCTTCATCAATTCCCATGATGCTTGCCTCAAAGCCAACGCGCTTTATTAGGATGTTTTTGCATTTTTCGCAGAAGGTGCTTTCCTCTTTCGCGAGGTTCCCCGCATAAACATACTTCAATCCCGATTTCTCCGCAATCTCCTTTGCGCGCAGGATCTTCGCTTCCGGAGTTGCGGGCAAATAATTGAGCTTGTAGTTCGGGAAGAATTTTGAGAAATGCAGCGGCATCCTCGGGTTTATACCCTTTATGAAGTTTGCAACCTCTTTGAAATCCGCATCCTTGTCATTGAAGCCCGGCACAATCAAATTTGTCACTTCAACGTGGACCTTCTTCTTGGCAAAATATTTTATGTTCTCCTTCACTCCCTTTATGTCTATTCCCACGCAGAGCTTTTTGTAGAAATCCGCATTCCCCTTCAAATCTATGTTTATTGCATCCAGATGGGGGATTATTGCATCCGCCACCTGCTTTGACATGTATCCGTTGGAAACCCACACATTGTAAAGCCCGGCTTTCTTTGCAAGTTTCATTGTGTCAAGCGCATACTCGAAGAATATTGTAGGTTCTGTATAAGTGTATGAAATTCCCGGAACATGCGCCTCAAGCGTCTGCTCAACTATTTGCTCTGGGGAAGCGTAAGGCACCTGTGTTATTGCGTGTTCTGTAAATTCCTGCGAGCTTTCCCAGTTCTGGCAGAAGGTGCAGTGGAAATTGCAGCCATGGGTTGAAATGCTCATGCATGAGCTTCCCGGCTTGAAATGGAATAATGGCTTTTTTTCTACGGGGTCAATTGCCATTGTAAGCGTTCTCCCATAAACAAGGCTGTAGAGCTTTCCCTTTATGTTTTTGCGCACTCTGCAAGCGCCTGTCAAACCATCAGAAATAACGCAGAAGCGCCTGCATACAAGGCAATGGACCTTCTTGTTTGCAAGTTTTTTATATAACTGCGCTTCCTTTATTCCCTTGAAAAAGTCCTTCTGCATCAGGCTCTGGCTTCTTTCCGCAGGATGCTCTTGGGGGTACATATAATATATATTGATTAATTAATGATTAAATAAGGATGTATTATGATTAGTTTCAGGAGTTTGTAATAATGAAGGAATACAATGCGGATTTGCACTTCCATGGGCCCTATTCGGGCGGAGTCAGCAAGAATATGCTCCTTCCGGTAATAGCGGAGCAGGCGCAGCTGAAAGGCCTGCACATATGCAGCACTGCTGACATATTGCACAATGAATGGCTGAAACATGTGAAGCAGAACCTGAAGGAGGAGAGTAATGGGATTTTCGGAATTGAGGGAAGGGAAATAAAATTCATAATTGGAACAGAAGTGCAGGATGTGAACAGGGTGCATCATCTTGTGTATCTGCCTGATATTGCCTCCGCGGAGAATTTGCGCGAAAAGCTCCTTAAATTCGGAAATCTTGATGGCTATGGGAACGGAAGGCCGAGGCTGAAAACCAATGCGGAGCAGACTGCGGAGATTGTAAAGGATTGCAATGGCATTATGGGGCCTGCGCATGCATTTACCCCCTACTTTTCCATATACGCGCATTTTGGTTCAATGCTTTCGTGCTATGGGAAAATGCTTAATGAAATTTATTTCATGGAACTTGGATTGAGCGCTGATTCATATTTTGCGGATTTGATTGCTGATAACCATAATTACCAGTTCATTACAGCAAGCGACTCCCATAGCCCCTATCCCCACAGGATTGGAAGAGAGTTTACGCGCATAAAAATGAAAGAGCCTGATTTCAGTTCACTTAAGCACGCGCTCAAGGAGAAGGATGAGGCTTTGATTACACTTAATGCGGGCTTGGATCCGCGCGAGGGGAAATATCACTTAAGCGCCTGCAATAAATGCTATACGAAATTCTCAATGCTGGAGGCTGAGGCCTTCAAATGGAAATGCCCGAAATGCAAGGCAACAATAAAAAAGGGCGTAAGGGACAGAATCCTTGAATTGGCAAATTACAAAGAAGAAAAACATCCCAAATTCCGCCCCCCTTATATGCACATACTTTCCCTTGCTGAAATAATACAAATTGCGCTCGGGGCAAAAAATGTGCAGGCGCCTGAAGTTCAGACACTTTGGCGCAATTTTGTTGATGCCTTCGGGAATGAGATTAATGCGGTTATTGATGCGCCGATTGATGCGCTTTCAGGGCTGCATGCGGATGTTGCAAAAAACATCGAGGCTTTCAGGAAAGGCTATGTAATTTACATCCCAGGAGGCGGCGGGCAGTACGGAACGCCAGTAATATGCAAAAGCGCGGAGGAAATGGTGCAGAAGCAAAAAGAGCTTGAAAAGGAAATCTCGGGAAAATCCGAATTCTCAGGGCAGAAAACGCTTGGGGAGTTTTGAATTGCAATATAATTTTTTTAGAATTAGTCTGTGATCGTTGAAATTGGTAATAAGTTCATGTACTGAAGCTTTTGCTGAATCTCTTCCTTATTTCTGCCTTTATTTTATGCCCGATGGCTTCTGCATCCTCTTCGCTTAGTGTGCTGTCTTTAAGCAGCTTGTCCATCTGCCCAAGCCTCTTAAATTTCTTTGCCATAATTTACCACTAACTAGAATTATATGCGCTATCTCACATAACTTAATCCGCTTGGAAGCGGCTTCTCTTCCTGCTCCTCTAATTGCGCAGAAAGCTGGGTAAAGGCCTTTTCTATTTCAACGGATTCTTTTTCTATTTTGCGCATGTCCACCTTGAATCCGAATTTTTTTATAAGCAATTCCAAAACTTTTTTCGCGGCGCCATGGTCGCCGTAAACCAGCCTTACATTTGTTTCGCCCATCAGGCAGGCGGCATCCATCCCGAATTCTGCTGCAATTCCCGGGAGAAGGCCTGCTGCCCCGCTTATCAGCCCCTCGTTCTTGTCAATTATTACACCGTATTTCTTCAAATCATTAAGAAGCGCCTTGCTTGTTGCAGCAACAATCACTTTCGGCTCGTGGTTCATGCGCCTTTCCCCCACATTTATCCCCGCAAGGGCATAAATCTCCTTTACATCGTGCTGCTTGAGAAATTCACATATGGAGCGCGCGAATTCATAATGCTCCTGTGCAGTTCCACTCCTGAAATCAAGGCTCGGCTGCACCGGGCCTGATAAAAAGAGATAGTCCTTTCCCTTGAAGCTGTAATGGTAAATTTCATCCTTTATAAGCTCAAGCATCCCCTCTTTTGTGTGTGCGCTCGGGGGGAAGGAATCCGAAATGATTTCCGCAATTTTCTCGGTATTGAGCTCTTTAAGCAGGTAATCAACAACAATTTTTCCCACAAGGCCTATTCCCGGGAGGCCTGTAAATATGACCGGCGCCTTGAGCTTTGCCATTTTCACCAATTTGACTGTTGTTACCAATTTCTCAACCCTCTCCTATAAATTGCAATAGGCGAATATTTTTATTAGTTTGCGCTTCAGGCCTCGAAGCTGCCTGCCCCGCCCGCTGCCTTTATTGATTCTATTGCATTTCCCGCGGCAAACTTCAGCACGCGCTCCGCAACTTTATAGTCAAAGCTGCTCACCCTTATGACATATTTTCCTGAGCCGGAGTAGTATATTGAAATTTCGGCGTCCTTTGTTGAATTCTGCGCAGAAATCAGCGCGTCCTTTATCAGTTCAATTCCGTTTGAGGCATAACTGCTCAGCGCAACAACCCCCCGGATTGTCCTGTTTGGGATTTCAACATTCTTGGATATTACATCAAGCGCGGGCTTCAGCCAGTCCTTCTGGATTGGCTTTGAGGCTTCTTCGGGGTTCAGGGCAATTGCCTGGAACGCATCATGCAGGGAATCGTATTTCTCAAGGAGCGGAAGAGCGACATTTTTCCACGCCTCTTCCATAGTTGAATTCTTTTCCTTTGAAATTATTTCAACAAGCTTCTGCGCGCGCTTCATTTTTTTCCATGCGTCAAGCCTTGCCCTCTCATCTGAAGTGGAAACTTTGGTAAAGGATATATCTATCTGCTTTTTTTCAGCATCAACATGAAGGACTTTCGCAACCCTTATCTCGTTTTCCTTTGCGAAATTCCTTATGTTCTTTATCCATCCGCTAGCTACTTGGGAAATGTGCACAAACCCGCTTGTTCCGGGGTATTCGACCAAATCAGCAAAAACCCCGTAATCAAGGATTTTTGTGACCCTGCACACAACATACTCGTTCAGTTCCGGAAGGTTCATTCAAATGCCCTCACAGGCTTTATCTTGAGCCTTATTTTCCCCGCGCCTGTTTCCGCAAGCTCATGGTTGCAGACAATGCATTTTACTGGAGTTGAAGCAAGGGAATACACTGTCTGCTCGTTGCTGCACGAAGGGCATTTCACCCTTATGAATTTGTTCCCCGCTTTTGGTGCAAGTTCTGTTTTTCTGCTCATTTTTTCGCCTCACTCGTTTGTTTTTGCCAGTTTTCTTGAAACCAGGAGACTGGCGACCTTGTGCGGAAGTTCTGCCGTCTGCCCAACCGCATATGGGCCGTATTCCTTCATGTCAG
>JAGVWD010000045.1 GCA_018304445.1 Candidatus Iainarchaeum sp.
GGAAAATAAACTTGCAGAATTAATCAAGAAATTCAATGTGCTTGAGGTTGTATTTGCTTATTCTGATGTAAGCAATGAGGAGGTAATGCACAAGGCGAGCATTGCGCTTGCATGCGGAGCGAGCTTTTCGCTTCTCGGGCCAAAGGAAACAATGCTGGAATCAAAGCGCAAAGTGATTGCTGTTTGCGCGGTCCGCACAGGTTCGGGAAAGAGCCAGACCACAAGGAGAGTCCTTGATATTCTGAAAAGGCATGGAAAGAAAGCGGTTGTGATAAGGCATCCAATGCCTTATGGGAATTTGCTGCTGCAGGAATGCCAGAGGTTTGGGGGCATTGATGATCTGAAAAGGCAAAAGTGCACAATTGAGGAAATGGAAGAGTATGAGCCGCTTATTGAGAGGAATGCCGTGGTTTATGCAGGAGTGGATTATGGAAAAATCCTTAAGCGCGCGGAGAAAGAGGCCGAAGTAATAATCTGGGATGGGGGAAATAATGATTTTTCTTTCATAAGGCCGGATTTGCTGGTTGTTGTTACTGACCCGCACAGGGCAGGGCACGAGCTGCTTTATCATCCCGGGGAAACAAACTTCAGGATGGCTGATGCCATTGTAATAAACAAGATGAATACCGCAAAGAAAAAGGCAATAAAAGAGATAATTGAAAATGCAAAGCTCGCGAATCCAAATGCAAGTATTGTAAAAGCAAATTCGGAACTGATTGCTCCGCTTGCCTGGAAAATGCATAATAAAAGGGTTCTGGTTGTTGAGGACGGTCCTACGCTTACGCATGGGAATATGGCTTATGGCGCAGGCATTATTGTAGCGAAGAGGCACAAGGCAATAATCATTGCTCCGCAGAAATATGCCGTCGGCTCATTGAGGAAGGAGTTGGGCAAATGGAAGCATCTGCGCAATGTTCTTCCTGCGCTTGGCTATGGAAAAAAGCAAATTGCAGAATTGCAAGCAACAATAAACAGAACTCCTTGCGATTATGTTGTGGATGCTACTCCTGTCACTTTGAGCAGGATAATGAACTTGAACAAGCAAATTATTGAAGTGCGCTACGAATTGGAGGAATTGGGAAAGCCAAATCTGGAAGAGCTGTTGAGGAAAAACAAATTCATATAGTATTTTCTTTTTGGCAACTTGAAACCTATTTTTCTTTTGGGATACCCTAACACTTTTCTTTTTTCTAAAAAGAAAAGGGTTGGACCCAGAGGGAATCGAACCCCCATTGGACGGTCCGAAGCCGTCTGGCCTGTCCATTAGCCGATGGGTCCGGGAAGGGTTTTTAATTGTTCCCTTTATAGAATATTATAGTAATCTGATTATTAAAGCCTTTATGAAATACGGATTTGGTGTAATGCATGAACGCAATGAAAATCTGCACAACGTGCAATAAGAAGGTCACAAGGGACTATGCGGAGTTCCGCTGTCCCAAGTGCGGCAAGTCCAATATCGTGAGATGCATGCACTGCAGGGAGACTGTAAATACCTACACGTGCCCCAAGTGCGGATTTACAGGCCCTTAAGCTTATCTGGCGGTTTTTTATATGGGAAAAATGTTCGTGGTTTTTGCAGTTTATCCCGAGGATGTGGAAGACATCCCGCACATAGAGAAAGCGCTCAGGGAATTAAAAGAAGGGGAATTCAGGGAAGTTAAGAAGGAGCCTGTAGCGTTTGGAATGGAGCTGATTAAGGCAGCATACCTTCTCCCGGACAAGGTTGAAGGCGTGCTTGAGGCGCTTGAAGGCGCAATAAAGGCGATAAGCGGAGTGAGCAATGTGGAAGTTTCAGGGATGACTTTAATATAGCCTGCAATGGCAACTCTATAACTTTAAATAGCTTGAGAGTTATAACTAATATATGGCAAATAATATAATCTATCCGACTGCTGAAAAAATTATAGAGTATAATTTTTTAGCGCTTAAACTTATAAAAGTGAAAAAGGCAGATAGCCCTAAGGTCTTGAGTTATCATAGCATTGCAAATGTAATAGAAGGATGCAAGAGTTTAGATGGGGACATTTATGACAAGGCTGTGCATCTCATGAAAGGAATTATACAAAAGCACCCATTCGCCAGCGGCAACAGAAGAACAGCATTTATAGTTGCGAAGGAGTTCTTATTGGACAACCGTGCGCATTTTAAAATAATGGATGACCCGAGCTATGCAAGGGTTATGCAGGGAATAAGAGAAAATTTTTACACTAATGAAGAACTTAAGGAGTGGATCAAAAATGGCAAAATTAGAGAATTCAATAGGCGATAAAAAACGCTATAAAATTGTTGCCGAAGAGCTGGAAAAGTTTGAAAAGCTCGTAAGAGGGCATAGGAAACTGCTTGCAGCAATTGGCAATCTTTAAATTAAGTTAAGCGCTAATTTGTATTGATGATCAATGGCTTGGACTACTGTTGAAACACCGAATGCAAATTATATCCTAGTTTTCACTCGGCATAAAAAAACGATAAATTCTATTCCAAAATCGTTTGATGCGGCAGTATTGGAAAGCGGCGACCTTAGTCCTACAACTGCAGCCGGGCATGAATCCTATGTAAATCTAGTAAGAGCTGCTGCTGAGAAGGGAAAGCAGGTCTGGATTACGGATGTTCCCCTCAGCCAGGCAGCTGAACGCCGGGATATTGCCAAGACGGAAATTGCAGCTTTTGTTGTAGGTATTTCGGCGATTGTAGGCACGGCCTTTCTTCTTAGAACAGCAGGGCATGAAAAACTAATTGGGAAAGAAATTGCAGGAAGAATGCTGCTTGGCATTGGGCTGCTAAGCCCTTTTCTCTCATATGTATTAGCCATCAGCGGTCACCACAACAAGCAAATAAAATGGCATTCTTTGTGGAAGCTAAAGGCACTACTCGCCGAGCTTGCCGGAGATAAAGGCGTGGTTCAAGTAAGAAACCTTATCAGTGCTGAAAAGGTGGAATCATTTCTTGCCAAAAGGCTAAAGCAAGAGCTCGGAAGAAAACCAACAATTGTGATGTTTTGGGGTACTGCGCATTATAATTTAAGAAACCTTCTTAAGCACCCTGAACAAAGGCAAAGGATGCTGAAGGGGCTTGATATTGCCGAATATGTTGCTGCGGATTACCCGAAGTCTTACAGGATTTCATTAAATAAAACTGGCAAAATTGAAAATATTGAAGAATTTCATGGAACATTCAAAATAGAAAAGGCTCCCGCTAAGAAGCTAATTGCTAAAGATAGGTGGAATTTGAGAAGAATATTTATGAGAAGAAGGGCTGTTTAATAGGCACTCGCTATTCTTTTATTGGTTTGGGCGCACTAGTTATTTATGATTTCTCTTGTAGAGTTGGAGAACTGGAAGAGCCACAAGCACAGCGTGCTTGAGTTTGGCAAGGGCACCAATGTGATTATAGGGCGGATGGGCAGCGGGAAAACAAGTGTTATGGACGCCATAAGCTATGCGCTTTTCGGGACTTTCCCGGCGCTTCTTGCAAGGCGCCTTTCGCAGGATGAGGTGATAATGTCAAAGCCAACTTCGGCTGATTTTGCGAAGGTTGCGATAGAGTTTGATTATAGGAATGAAAATTACAGGATTGAAAGGATTTTACAAAAAAGCGCAGGCAGAAAGACCAATGAGGCGAAAATATACAGGAACTCAAATTTCCTTGCAGGCCCAAAAGTAAGCGATGTGAATGAGAGGGTTGAGGAAATTTTGGGGATTAATTTTGATCTGTTTTCCCGCGCGGTTTATGCGGAGCAGAACCAGATTGATTTTTTCCTGCGCCTGAATCCCTCCGAAAGGAAGGGGAAGATTGATGAGCTGCTTGCGATAGACAGGTATGAGAACGCGAGGGAGCAGGCGGGGGCGCTTGCAAACAGGATAAAGGCAATGGCGCTGGACAAGGAGAAATTCCTTGCGGAGCAGAAAAACAGGATAAGCGATGCAGAGCTTACGGAGCTGAACAAAAGGCTGGATGAAAAAACCTTGTATGTGAAGGAACTGGAGAAAAGGATTGAAAATTCAAGAAAGGCTGCTGAAAGGCTGCGCTCGGAAGTTGAAAAGCTGGAAAAGAAGGAAAGTGAACATGACCTGCTTAATGAGGAATTGCTTAAGGCAAAGGCCCGCGCGGAGGAGATTTCAGGGATAATTTCTGAAATTGAGGAAGAGCTTGGAAAAAGGAAAATAAGCGACATTGGAAAGGAAGCTGAAGCCTGCAGGAAAAGGCTTGCTGAATTTGAGAATGAAATAAAAAAAATTGATGAGCTGCTTGAGAAGAACAGCGGGCTTGCAGGCAATGAAATGCAGAAGGCAAAGGTGCATGAGAGCAGGATTGCCGAAATTCAGGAAAACCTGCTGCAGCTTAGGGGCACAAAGGCCTCCTGCCCGATATGCAAGTCAGCGCTGGATGAGAAAACAAAGCGCGCATTGATTGCGGAAGATGAGAGGGAGATTGAATCCCTGCAAAAGCGGCTGAAAGCAAGCGAGGCTGAAATTGAGAAGATCAGCCTGCAGAGAATCAAATTAAGGCAGGATAAGGGCTCTGCGGAAAACTCCCTGAGAGAGCTAAGGGAGAAGGAGATGCAGTTCAGGAATCTTGCAGAGAAGGCAGGAAAGATGGCAAATTACATTAGGGAGATGCAGAATTCAGCGGAGCGGCAGAAGGCAGTTGAGAAGAAAATGCATGAGCTCAATTTCAATGAATCCTTGCTGAGGAATGCGAGAAATGAATATGTGAGGGAAACTTCAGGGATTGAATCACTGCATACGGAGCTGGAAGGCAATAATGAGATTATTGCCGGCATAAAGGCAAATATCCTGAAGATTGAGGGGATGAAAAATGAAATAAAGATTATGGAAGCGGACATTTTGAATATGAAGGCTGTTGTGGAAAAACTCAGCATATTCACAAATGCGCTGAAGGCAAGCCAGGGGGAGCTGCGCAACTTGATGATTGATGCGATAAACCAGGCCATGCATGATGTCTGGGGGAAAGTCTATCCCTATGCGGATTACAATTCCGCAAAAATTGACATTGAAAACGGTAATTATGAAATAAAAGTCAGGGACGCGCGCAATAACTGGATAAGGGTTGAGGGAATCCTTAGCGGCGGGGAGCGCTCGGCTGCAGCAATAACAATAAGGATTGCGCTTTCCCTTGTGCTTGCGCAGAACCTTAGCTGGATAATTCTGGATGAGCCAACGCACAACCTTGATGTGCTCGCAGTAAGTGAATTCAGCAAAATGCTTAAAGCTCACTTGCCTGAATTCGTGGAGCAGGTTTTCATCATAACCCATGACAAGGAAATGGAGAAGGCTGCAACTTCGCGCGTTTACATAATGGAGCGCGATAAAAAAGAGGATGGAATAACAAAGCCCGTCATGCAGCAAGTTTCGGCATAAAGGATGTTTTGAAAGAAAGGGAGTATCAAAACGTAAGGTTTCATGAAAAAGCGGGAGGTATCGGAAACGAAGGGTTTCTGATTTATGAAGCCAATTTCTGCTTGACCTTTCTTGTTATGTAACCCGCAATAAGGTTCCTTACTTCGTTTGTGAATGGAAGCTGCAGCGAATTGAGGAACTGCTTGTTCTTGTCGAAATCTATTGTGAATTTGTCGGGGAATTCCTTAATTAGTATCGACGCGCGCGATTTCAGGTTTTTCGGAACTGCCTTGCCCATTTTTCTCACTTCCTAAAATCAGCTCACATCTATGCGCCTTATTTCCCCATTTGGATAGGCGCGCATTACCGCAAGCGGAAGCACTTTCTTCTCAAGCTCAAGCTTTGCAAGCTCATACAGCGATATTCCCTTTTCCTGCTCAATCAGCGGGCTTGCCCCGAGCGAGAGCTGCAGCGCCCTTGCTGAAATAAGCCTTGTAACCTCAAATCTAGTAAGCTTTTCCATATCAACCACAAATAGCCAAAATGAATATTAAGAATAGCTATAAAAACCTTTAAAAATCGTGCCTCTTGCGGATTGAGGGCTCGGGGAGGCTTGCAAGGACAGAAAAGCCCTTTGCAAGGGCAAGCGCCTCCTTGCCCTCAATGAAGGCCTTGTTCCTGAATGCAAAGCACATTATGCCCTGCGCTGAGGTGAATTCCCTGAAGCCGAGCATTACGCTTTTCTCTATTGCCTGCAGGGAATCCGCAATGGTTTCCGAATAGAACCTTGAGCCCCTGCACCTGAGATGCAGGGGCAGATATGTGAAAAGAGCCTTGAGGCAGGAAAGCCTCTGCAGGGCATAATTGTATTTTTCGTTTTTTTCCAGCTCAGCAAAGCAGTTCAGGCCGAATTTTTCCGAATGCCTTTTCTCAATTTCCGCAATAAGCGCCTCCAGTTCTGCAATCTTCCTGTGCAGTCCTGAAATTTCAAACGAAAGGAAGCTCTCCTTTTTCCTGCAGCCCCAGAGCAGTTCATGGCCTGAGGGCATTATCTGCGCAGACTTTTCATTCTGCAGCTGTTTTGCATCATGCAGGGGAATTTGCATTTCCGCGCCTTTAATTGTGGGACCGACAGGAATTGTTTGCAGGCAGAATTCCTGCATCCTTGCAATCCTTGAATCCCTGTTCGGGTTTGATAAATGGTAATTGGAAGCAAAATTTTCGGATATTGATTCAAAATAGTTGGCATGCACAAGGAATTTCATATTCACCAGCGAGTTAGGCAATAAATTGCCCACCTGGAGATTTTCAGGGGCGCAGCATGCGCAATTTAGGGTTTCAAAGCCAAGGTTGAAAAATGATTTTGTAATAAGCAGCGGCCAAACCTCCGAGAAATTCACTTCCATGAGCGCATCCTTAGAATGGAAGCCCCTGTGCTGGCTTTCCGCGAGTGGCGCTTTCTGGGAATGTGTTTCGGAAAGCGCAAAGCCGTGCTTGAAGAAAAGTTTTTCGAGCCAGGCCTCGGCAATCTCCTGCTTTGTTTCTGGAAGCGCATTTATGCCAGGCCTCGGCAATCTCCTGCTTTGTTTCTGGAAGCGCATTTATTGGAAGCGCGAGCAGGTTTGATTTTACCAGGGCTTCGGCAAGGCTTGAGGCAACAGCCTTTTCCTCATTAAGCATTGAGGAGAAAATGCGCCTTGTGGAATCGTGCAGGAATTCAAATTTCACATTTGGAATTGATGGCACTTCAATTTTTTCAGGCTCATTTGAAGCAAAGACAAAGGCATCAAAATAGCTCCAGCCCTTCTGGAGCAAAAACTGCCTTTCAGGGGAAATTAAAAGGGGGTTTAGCTGCAGGGTTGATTGGAGCAGGACTGCTGCCTTTTGCAAATCGGAAAAAGTTGCTGCCGTAATCTTGATTATTTTATTTCCGCACTCCTCGAATTTTATTTTCTTGTTCTCATATGCTGAAAGCAGCTCGATAAGCAGCCCCCTGCTCCCGTTCGGGTTTACGTGCATGAAGGGAAGGAAAGAAAACGGCCTTGTAATTTTCTGCGCGCGGTTGGAAAATTCAATAACCACTTCCTGCTTTTCGGGAAGATAGGTAGCATTGGACAAATACAGCACAGTATTCGGGGCCGATAAGGACACGGGCACCCTTATATTGGGAGTTAGGGAGTCCATAGAAGAAGCTTGTTTCAGGCCTTTATAAACACTTTCGGGACCATTTCGCCGGTGAAACCGGCTATATCATTTTTATACTGATATGATATATATGGTTATTGGGAGAAAATGGCAAACAGTTTAATCCACATAAGGATTGGCGCTGAACTGAAAAGCGGCATGAATGAATTAATACATTCAGGATTGTTCAGCAACCAGGCGGAGCTTGTGAGGGAAGGGATAAGGGGCATAATAACAGAATATTACAGGAGAAAGGCGCTTGAAAACCTTCCAAAGCAGCGCGGCATGCTCAAGGGAAAGGGGAAAAACCTTACTGATAAAGAAAGGGAAAGGCTTGCGAGGGAATTAACACCAGGGGAATCAGAGAAGCTCTTCAGGCATTTTGGGTTCCGCTAAACCAGCTAAATTTTCAAAGTGCTTGATATTTCTTGTTACTATGTATTTTGCACCGGCCTTATTTGCAAGAACCGCATGCAGGCAGTCATCATAAGGCAAAGAATACTTTTCAGAAAGCAATTCCGCTTTTGAAGAATCCTGCACATCATAACTAACTTCAATATATTTTCCGCAGGCCCTTAAGTCCTTAAAGATAGAATCAGCAATATCCTTAGGGTAATTGAAATAAATTTCCTTCAATACTGTAGATGACAGAACAACTCTGAACTTGCATTCATAAACCCTTTTCAGCAGCTGAAACGCAAACTCGCCAAGCGGCCTGATATTGTCCCTGCGGTCTTCCCAGAAGTCAATCCAGACATTTGTGTCAATGTAAATCAACTGCTCCATGAAGGACTTTCCAACAAGCAGGATTATAAACGCTTTCGGGAGCGTTTCGCCGGTGAAACAGCCGCAGGGGAGATTAATAAACTTAACACCAAGAGAATAATATTTATATGCGCAGGGGCAAAAGTGCAGGTCTGATAAAAACCCAAATCAAAAGTAGACGACATTATTGGGGTTCTAGGGCAAAATCGTGGCACCTAGTAAGAACGCCTGAGGAAATAAGAACCTTTAGGAAAGAATTATCGCAATCCCTGAGGGGGGTCAGAGGCAGTATTGTAGAATTAATGTCCGGACCGGTATCTTATCATCATAATGCTTTTGCATTGGATTTCTCCACAGAAATGTTGAGGCGCAACCCGCAATTTAGCAAAGGGAAGTCAATCCAATTTGACTTGCATTCTATCCATAATAGAAGATTGCCATTTAGAGATAGTTCGGTTGGGGCTTTTGTAATTGTTAATGCGACTCAATATCTAAAAAAGCCGTCCTTTGTTTTTAGTGAATTAAGACGATACCTTAGTAAGGGAAGCAAAATAGTGATAATTGGTTCAGATGCTAGAGGTGCAACAGGAAAGGAATTAAATAATCTGATGTCAGATGACCTAGTTTCCATACTTCAAAGATTGGGATTTGAGGCAAACTGCCGGTCTTTCAACGTATTTTATTCGCCAAAAATTAGGCCACTGGAACACAAAGCCCCCTACTACAAAATAGAGGCGAAAATATAACATCAACTAACCTCACTATAAAAGATACATAGATAAAAAGGGAGTTAAAACCTAAAACTACTGGCACTTACAAAAATTCCTCGGTTTCTTCGCCTGCTTTTTCCTTGCGCGCTTCAAAATCAAGCGCTGCCTTTTCCAAGGGAACCTCATGGCTTGATTCAAGTGA
>JAGVWD010000031.1 GCA_018304445.1 Candidatus Iainarchaeum sp.
TGTTGTAATACTCGCGATGTTGATATGGGGCTATCTTGAGGGCAACAAGTATGAAAACCATCCGATGTATGATTACATCACAAACCTTGCCGCAACTGATACTGACGGGAGCAGCATAATCCCATATGGAGATCCGGACAGCATTTATACCTCGCGCTCCGGATTGGATGTGCGCTGGGACCTGAATACCGCAAGCGCGAATATTGACCCAACCCTTGAGAACAGCACCGAGGAAATGGCATTCTCAATTTCGCGCACCCAGGATTTCAATTCCGCTGTCGTGTTTGCAAAAATAAAGCTGCAGGTTTACAGGAACTGCTACAATGACCCGCAAACTGATGGCAGCCCTTCGCCATATGAAATCAGCGCAGGCTGCGGGCAGAATGAATACTCAGAGGAATTCATGATAGAGATAGATACAACTGAGGAAAGCGATTTGCTTTTCTTTGCGGAAGATGAAAAAAACAAAAAGAGCGGTGCTGCGCTGTTTGCTGGAGACGGGAAAACCAAAAAGAATGGCGCTGCCTTACTTGCCGCGGATGATGATGTGCAGACAGTGTTCGGGGAATTCCTCTACGTGGGGAAAACTGGCGCCGGGGCGCTTCCGGAAGTGAAATTGTCATGGAACTGGAATGATTTTGAATGGAATTCCTGCGATGCGGAAAATCCTGAAGCCGTGTATTGCGATGCAACCCAATTCGGGATTGCGCTGAGCAAGCGCATCAAGAGGCTTGACGAGTGGCTGAAGAAAAACAATTACAGGTTTGAATGCCCGGAGAATCCGCTCGCAAGATTCACAACAGGCAACACAAGCACAAATGATGTTGCTTCAGGGACAATAGGGATAAGCAGTGTTAATTATACCTTCAATTATGACACAAACACAGCGAAATTCCTGATTGCTGTGGAGAATTCTGATGATGTGAATTCAAACGCAAGCGTTTCCGCAACCCTGGTTGCGCCTTCCGGAATATCAATTCCCTCCTCTGTGCAAAACCCCTGCAATAAGACAGTATTTGTCCTGAAGGGCGCAACGCAAACCATTACCTGCGAATTTGCAGGATTGAAGCAGAGCACTGATGCCTACAGGGTAACAACGCGCATAACTTCTGTTTCTGCCGGTACTTCTGACAACATAGCGCATGACAGCTCATTTGTTGCATACAATGTGCCTGATACATGCTGGCTGCCGAAGCGCGATGAGCAGATTGAAAAGTTCATAAACAAGGATCTGGAATTCTGGGGGCAGTATGTAAATGAGGAAACAGTTGAATGGACTGAGGAAATAAAAGACTTTGAAGATTTGCGCAGGCTCTTCAATTTTGAGGCCCTTCTTGTTAAGGACAACTATGGCACTGATTTCAGGGAGGATTTCCACCAGCTTTATGACAGGGAGGCCTTCTTCAATGCGCCCTCATGGTATCTGAACAATGACATAGGCTATTGGAGGCTGTGGAATGAGGGGGCAATCCTCATAGCAAAGAAATACTCCAGGGGCATGACAATAAATATGCCGGGTAAATATGCCGTGCACATGGATTCCTGGTTTACAGGAAGCGGCTGGCAGATATTTGACGGCGCAAATATTGCCGCGGTATTCATGACAGAGCTTACCTACAAAAGCGCCCCGAAGAATGACAATCCCTTCTATTATGTTCCGCTTGACGGCCTGCTCGGGAATACTGAGCAGGGAAATGACAGGCACGAGTATGGGACCGAATACTCAGGATATGAGTTGAAGATTGATGAGCATCTGGGGCAGAGCGCCTATACCTACAATGACTACAATTCGAATGCGCTTGTAATTGCCGATGTGAAAAAGAAGGAGGACCTTGATTCCATAAACAAATCAATCACTTCGCGCAGCACTGTGCTTGAGATTGATGTTTCAGGCAAGAAGGAAAAAATAAAGTTTGCGCCTGCGTATGCAACGCCTGTGCTTATGAAAGTGAGCAGGAAAAGCGCAACGCAGAGCAAGTTTTCTGAATATTACTCGCTGAACATGAATGAGCAGGAAATTGATTCCGGGGACAGCCTGAATGCATGGAATGGCGTAGGGGCATGCTATGATTTCTCGGGAAAGCTTGCGGGCGAGGCATTCTATTATTACAGGGACAGGCGGGATGATGGGCAGGGAATAAGGTACGCGATTGATTGGGGGAATGCCGAAAGAACAGGGGACGTTTACCTTAAAACTATTTTCTATACGCCAAGGGGATATGACACTACTCTGAATTCCGGGAGCCCGGAGGTAAGGTTCATTACCCCGAATAACCAGTCGCCTTCGGAAGCTATTGCACTTAATGGAATAAAGGGAATGCAGTACAACAGCTTCGGGGATTCTGACATGGACAAGATAGATTCAATACAGGATGTTTTTGACCTTGTAAAGGAAGGAAAGGTTGCAGTAGCGAATCACGGGAAGAGAATCTCTTTCTTCTGGGTGCCTTCCGCGCTGTATGCGCAGAAGGTGAATGGGAAAAGCATATACGATATTGAGAATGCGCTGGAATGCATAGGCTCTTAGATTCAGGATTCGGGAAAAGTAATATAAAGAAGAAGCTGGAATTAACATATATGCTTGCTCCGCTTGACCTGGGATGCTTCGGGAATATTGCAACCTGCTTCACTGACCTGATGCTTGTGCTTAAAATATTCCTGCTTCTCACAATAATAAGCTTTGTAAGGAACCACATAGGAACTGGCTCATTGAGCTGGGTTGTAATTGGATTGTTTGCATGGTTCATACTTTTTGATTACTGGGTGTTCTTTGGGGGAATTTTCCTGCTGTATACTTTGCTTGCATTTGGCGTGGGACAGCTTATAATTGATTATATGTTCGTGAGCCAGGGCTTTGGGGCGCAGCCGCAGCCCGGGGAGCCTGAAAGCCCGATGGGGCACGGGATGGATGTCCTGCAGAGGATGGAAGCAGCAAAAAGGATGCAGGGCGTATTGAAACCAAAGCCGCCCATAATGATGGGGAGATGAAATAAATGAATGAACGGGGGGCAATTCCGCTGATTATATTTCTGGTTCTTGCATTTGTGCTTGTGCTTGCGCTGCCTGCAATAATAATGGAATTGTTTCCCATAGTGAAGCTTCTTTTCCAGGTCATGATGGCTTTCCTTCTTTATGCGATTGTTCGGACTTACCTTGGCTCAAGCCCTCTTACGCTGATAATAACCGCAATACTTGTGTATGTGCTTGTGTTCAAATACACCTACATAACCTCCGCGGCATGGATTTTCCAGACAATACTTATGTTTGCGGGCTTCAGCGTAATGATTTGGGTACTGGGGCTTTCGCTGAGGAAACATTAGGATTAAAAGGAATGAATGAGAGAATATAACTGGGAAGAGAATGATAATACTACAGCTTATAGAGAATGTATGGATTGCGCTGCTGTTGTTTATATTCATATGGCTGTTCTCCTGGGCAAAGGGAATTCTCGGAAGTGTGAAACTTGCAGTCCTTTTTGCGCTTATTGTTGTTTACCTTACCTTCTACCAGTACCAGGAGCTTGTGTGGCTTGGGGTAATACTGTTTTTCATTGCCACATTCGGAAAGGAAATTTTGGGGAAGGTAAAGCTTTTCAGAAGCGAAAACTATGAGGAAATGATGGGGAAGAAGTAATATGGACACTTTCACATTTCTTATTGCGGTCATACTGATAATGATTGCCATGCAGTACAACCAGACATGGGTCATATTCGGCGCTGTTGGCATACTGATACTTTCAATGCGCTCGCTCACAACAATCGTGATGCTCATCATTACAGTGCTTGTGCTCTTTGCAATAAAGGGAACCAATATGACAGCATACTGGCCGTTCATTGTATTTGGCCTTGTGATACTTTCGCTTGCAATGGGCCTTGGGAAGAAGCCAGAGCAGCCGGAATACTATGCGCCTGACCTCATGGGAGGCTTGGGTGGATTGGGCGGCGGAGAAGGAATGTAAGCGGCAGGATGCAATCATGCGCTACTTCCTGTTCTGGTTTGTTCTTTTATTGCTTCTTTCCGCGCTAATGCTGTTTGTTGCCGAAGACATAATCCTTGCAGCAATATTCTCTGTTCTTGCGCTTGCATTGCTGATTTGGAAAAGTGCAGGAAAGGAAATAAGGGAGGATATTGCAAGGGAGGCTGCGGAAATGGAGAAGGCAAAAACCAATGTGCCTGAGCTTTCGTTCGCATATGATTGGAGCGAAAAGGAGCCGGGCGCAAACCCCTTTGCAATAGTCTCGCAGGGCTGCAAGAATTTCATTGACGGCATGAAAAAGGTTTTCAAGAGATGATTTAGCGCCGCCTGCGGATGGCAAGAAAGTTGGGGATTTTTCCGGATGATGGGTGCTTATTGGCCGGTTTGGGATACAAAACCCTGTATTTGCCATTGCCTAAAAGAATATTGGATAGTGTTGTCCTGATTATTCCATCTTTAATCAGCCTGTCCCTGAATTTCCGCCCTGCGGAAGAGGTTTCATTTCCCGTTGCAAGATAATGCACTTTCAGCTTATTTTCCCGCAATACCTTCAAATCTCCAGCAGGCATAGGTCTTTGGTCCCTGAAGGGAGATCACGGAACATATCAATCTTGGGAGCTAAGTCAAGCACTTGCTGTTGTTGCCTGCGGTCTAAATTATCCCACTCGGTTGCCCAAAACTTTTGCAGCATAAATAATTTACCGAATCATTTAATTTAAATTTAAACCTTTCTCAATTGGAGCCTATTTATTTCCTCTTTTTCGACGCTTCCAGAATGCCCCTGTCGGTTTCAAGGATTTTCTTTGTGATGAGCTGGAGCGCGGAACTCAGCGCCTTTATGTCCTTTACATCCCTGCTTAATGTTTTTATCTCATCTTCCAGTTCAGCAAGCCTGTCCTCATAATTTTCTGCTGCAGCAGGGTGCAGTGCGCTCACTTTTCTGTGCAAATCTTCAACCCTTTCCTTCACTTCCCCAAGGCGCGAGCCGTGCTCCTCAAGCGCTGTCTGCTGTATTAAATCGCGCAGTTCTGCTTCAGTGGAGCGCGCTTCCAAATGCTCTTTTACGCGCTCCGCAACATGCTCCGGCAGCCTTTCAATCCTCCCGCTCGGAAGCTCTTCAAGCGCGCGTGCGGAAGTTTCGCGCTCAGCCCCGCGCGCCTTTGAAATTGCCTCTTCAATTTCCTGCCTGCTCAATCCTATGTCCGCAAGCATGCCACTTACGCTTTCCTCACTCGTGCCGGAGGCAAGCATCTTCCTTATCGTGTCAATTACAACTTCAGAAACCATTTTCCCATCCAAAAGCAAATTTATATAATGCGGGCGCTTATATATAATGTATTATAATTTATAAGTTTGCGGGTTGCGAAAATGGCTGAAAATGCGCGCTGGAAGGGGATTGCAGAACTATCAATTGCGGGGCATGAGGCGAGGGTATTTGCGGGCGCTGATGATTTCCTGCTTGTTGCAATATATGAGCAGGGAAGAACTTCAGGGGCTGCATTTGAAGTGAGCAGGGTTTTCTGCAGCGCTGAGAGCCTGCATGCGCTTGCGGAAAATCTGAATGCGCCCTCGCTGCTCATAACGAAATACCTTAAGGGCGCGCAGGCAAATTACCTTCTGCTAAGCAGCGGGGCGAATTATGCAAAAAACGCTGAATTGCTTTTTGAGGAAGCCGGGAAAACCGCGGATTCTATGCATGCGCGCGCCTCCTCCATAAAAAAGATTGCCGCTTCATGCGATGTTGCCCTTAACGAACTTGGCGAATCAAGCAGGCAGATGCAGAATGAGTTTTTCGTTTCCCCGCTGCTCTACAGCTCGCTTATGGGCGCTGCGGAGGAGATAAAGCCCAAAGGGCAAAATGCCTTTGATAGGGAAATAGCCCTTGGGAAGGACATGAAAGGCAGAATTGTTTCCGAGCCATTGCAGTTCTTTTCACATGCGCTCGTATGCCGGGGAAGCGAAAGCGAGAGGACTTTTGCTGTCCGCTTAATTTGCGAGGGCCTTATGCTGCAGTCCATCCCCCTGCTCATCCTTTCGGGCAATACTTCTTTCAGGGCGCTCTCAAGGCCGAGAAGCCTGGACATTGCTGCGCAGGGGATTGAACTTGAGTTTGATGCAATGGGATTTCCCATAAGGATGCTTAAGCTCGGGAAGCATCTGGGAATAAACCTGAATTCAGTTTCTTCCAATTCGCTGATGGAGCTTTTTGGAATTAAGGAAAAATCTTTAAGGAAAACAATTGATGAATTGATGAGAAAGACTTCCGCCTCGGATATTTCTGAAATTGTTTACAGCGCAAGGAAAAAAATGCAGGAGCTTGGAATCAGCAGCAAGGAGCTTAATAGGGTAATAAGGTTCTTCATGCTGATGCAGGCGCGCTATCCCGGATTGTTCTGCGCGGGAGTTGATGCAAGCGAACTCTTCAGGGGAATTTCAGGCATCGGGATCGCATCAATTGCGGAAATCCAGAACCTTGATGCGCGGGGGAAATTGCTGCTTTACAATTCAGTTATGCAGTCAATCCTTAAATCTGAAAGCACAGCAAACTGCGCATTGGTTATTCCTGAGGCGCAGCAGGCGCTTTCCGAAGCGCGCACGGGGGATGCGGCGCAGGAGTTTTCGCAGCTTGTTGAGAGGCTTGCAAAGAAGAAGGTTTTTGTAATTATGAGCGCGGAAAATGAGATGGACCTTCCGAAGGCGCTGCGCGCGAAGGCGCATGCAAAAATTGAAATCATTGAAGGAAGGGACTGCGCGGTAAAGTTCGAGAACAAGATGCCAAAGAGGATTGAGCTGAGGAGCCCGCTTTCAAGTGTTGATTAGCTTTCCACCAATTATTTTTGTTTGTTCA
>JAGVWD010000028.1 GCA_018304445.1 Candidatus Iainarchaeum sp.
AACGCATACTTTTTATTATCCTTTTCAACAGTCATCTGCCTTTTCACAAACCTGTATAAATTATCCACATTTTTGAATTCACTAGTCTTATCAATGGGTGGGCTAGCAGTAAGATCTACTATTGTTTTATCATCAAGGAACGCACCCTTGCCTCCTGTGGCGCCTGTGATATTATCAATCAGTTTCTTGATTTCATTCGCCTTTTTATTTAGGGAAATGCTGAACTGCGTTGCGTCGCACACGATGAATTCAGAAAGAGAGCCCTCTTTCTTGTCGCATGCCCTTCTTCCTATCTTCTCCCAGTCCCACTCATACTTCAAATTCGCGAAGCCATAGCCGGTGAATGCACCCTCCCCTGTCTTGCCATCAGTGCCGCATTTCAATCCTACCTCTGTTGGGATTATTGGGATTACGGGTATTTCCTTCCCCTTGACGCAGAACCTGAATGGAAGCAAATATTGCTGTGTTTCGCCCTTTGCAGGCCTTGTAGCTACAATCTGTACCTTCCCGTCAAACTTAACCGTTGCATTTGGCTTTATGCCTTTCGTATTTACAGTTACTTTAATGTCATGGCCGTTTTGCGCGGTTTCGAAATAAACCTTTACACCCTGCTTTTCAGGGAGTGAAGTTGTTCCCAATTCTATCTTGTCAGTGCTGCCGCAGAATTTATTGGAAACCTTCATGACCCAGTTGTCTGAGTTTGTGGCAGAATAGAATGGCAGATACCATCCAATTCCGAAAGTGCTTGCTGCTGCCACTGGCGCAGGCGGATGGGTAAATACTCCATCCGGGAATAGGGCTTGGTCTCCAGCTGGGAGGCAGCCATCCTCTGTGTTTATTAACTTTGTAAAGTCAAGCGCATCCTTGTTTATGCATTGGTCAAGCTTGAAATTCGGGTCCTGGTTGCCGAATATGTCTTCCTGCGGAAGGACTTCTGCCGCAAGCCACAGGTCCTCAAGGGTTACATTGAACGGGATGCGCTCCTTTGTGCCATAGCGCGTAATGAACTCAACGCTCATTGTTGCGCGCGATTCAACTGTGTAGTAACCTGCAGTAAGCGCATATCTCAAATTCCCTATCTGCTGGAGCGGATTGCTTGAGGAAAGGCTTGGCCTTTCGCCCTTATAGCGCACATCCTTAATTACATCAAACTGCAGCACTTCCCTTGTATGATCGCCTGCGCCTTCTGTGAATATTCCAGTTACAGCAACCTCCTGAACCATTCTCTGCGGAGCTGAAGCGCCCTCGCTGATTTTTATCGCATCAGCGCTGTAAATGAGCCTTACGCCGGAATCATAGCAATCATTGAATACTTTCCCGGAAACTGGCTTTCCAATGAAATTATTGAACTGGAATTTCTTCTTGTCAAGGGAAACGCAATCAAACCATGTTTTTGTGAATATGTTGTCCACTTTAACCATGAGCGTTTCTATTGTCGTGCTTGATTCCTTTGAATCCGCAACCCTTGCCTTCACATCAATTGGGTAATTTCCGACCATATATGCTGCCTGAACTTCGCTCTCAAGCTCATCCCCTGCGGAAAGCTCTGTTGTTGCCTTATCCACAATGAGCGCGGGGTCTGAGGAAAGCGAAATTTCAACAGCGCTTGAGCAGTTATTGCGCACAGTGAAGGAGGTTTTTCCGCAGTTGAAGCTTGCCCCATAACTTCCAATGCCACCTGAAACCCCGCCATAGCCCCCTGTTCCATAATCGCTTCCATAGAAGGGCTGCTGGTAATTTGAATAGGGATAATTGTTCGCATAAAGCTGGTCATAGCTTCCTGTCCAGGGCTGCTGGTCCGGGGTATAGCCCCACTGCTGATAGGGATCGTAAGATGCGCCGCCTCCATAACCTGTGCCTCCGCCATATCCTCCGTAAGTGCCGCCATATCCATAACCGCCTCCGGAGCCGCCACTAGATCCGCCATATGACCCATATCCCAGATTGTACGGGCAGCTTTCAATTACAAGCTCTGTGCTCTGGATTACCTCAACGCACTCCTGGAGGTCATTGACTTTCGCATTCACTTTCAATTGAGTTGAAATCTCCTCATCCCCGCGCGTGGTTTTATTGATTGCCTTGAAAATTATATTGTAAGTGGCTTCCCCGCTCACTACATCCTCAGGCTCAAATTCTAACTTGAGTGTTGCGCTTGCCCCTGCCTCAATTAGGGGAGCAACTTCAGCATATGTGTTTGTAAGGGAAACATCGCCTGAATCCTCAATATCCGAGGAAATTTCAAATGTTCCAAGCGCGTTGTCATTTGCCTGCGTTATTTTTGCTGAAAATTCCCGCAATATTATTCCCTCGCCCGAAACCTCGCAGTTGTTCTGCAGCGCAATGTTGAGCGTTTTGCTTCCTGTTGAGGCGAACAAATCCCATGTGTCAGGATTTATTACAAGGCATGAGGAATCATCCGCTTCTGCCCCAAAGCCGATTGTAATATTTACAGGAACTGACATGCGCCATGTGGTGCTGGCATCAGTGCTTTCAAGGCTTATGTCTATGCTTCCGGAAAGCTTTGTTATTTCCTCTGCGCGCTTTCCCTCATCAGTCAAATCAAGTATTATCCCTATGTTGAAGTCCTCTCCCTTGGGAAGGGCGCTGTCCTCGTATGTATCGGCGAAAGTTATTGTTGCAAGCCCGTCCAGATCCCCCGAGGCGCTTATGGAAGAAATCATCAGTGGAAGCTCAGTTATGTTGTTGAGGACCAATTCCACATCCTTCCTGTCTGCCCCGGTAATTGTGAGCGTTTCATTTATTTTCTCCGGGCTTATTTCAAGAATGTCCTCGCTTGCGCTCATTGTGATGGAATTCTGCTTGTAGTTTGATTTCTCGGCGCGGAACTCAATGGAAGTGCCCGAACTTACCGAGGCAAGGGCATATGCGAAAATCCCGTTGAAATCAGTTGTCCCTGAAGCAAGCGTTGTTCCATCCTTAAGTATTGTTACAACAGCATCCGCAAGCGCGCTTCCATCATTTGCATCAGTAACCCTTATGAGCAGATTGTTCTGCACGAAAGGCACAATAATTTTTGGCAGCACCTCAATACTCAATGCCTTTGCCCCTGCGATATTTATTGCGATTGATTTCTGCATTACCTTCTCATTCCCTGAAATCAGCTCAAGCTTAAGCTGCGTGCTTCCCTCCTTTATTGTGCGTATTCCCAAAGTCCCGTAGAACTTGCTGTTTGTTGCGACATCGCCAACATCAATTTCAAGCGAGGCTCCCGTAAGCGTTCCAGGTATTTTAGCCCCAGTAACGGTCGTAATTTCATATCCCGAAAATCCAAGGCCGCCTGTTTCATTGTATATTTTCAGCTTTGAGCCCGCAAATGTAGTTGAAGATTTGCTTGTTATTGTGAATATGAATTTGTAATCATTTGAAACCTTTGCCGAATAGGAATCAACAATCGAGGTCTGCAAATTCCCTGCGGCAATGTCCTCAACAATCAGCCTGTAGCAGAAAACATCATCGCACAGGTTGCTCGGCCCTATTGATAAGGGCAGTGAATTTGTCTGCGCATAGAGCGCCTGCTTGCTTCCAGAACTTTCGCTGCTTCCGAGTGTTGAATCTGTCGGGAATCTTACATATGCTCCCTTCTTTCCCCAGCCCCTGTACTGCAGCTCAGTGAGCGTGCCGATTGCAATCCCGTCTTTTACAATTATTTCGGCTTCCGCATCATAAATCCCGTCTGAAGCGTTCTTCCATGCAACATTCGCCCATTTCGCATTTCCTGTTGTAAGGTGCAGAGCATCCGTGGCATAATTGTTGCTTGGGGTATAAGAAGTTCCTTTTGTTATTTCAGAGGTTGAAGCGTAAATATTGCGCAGGTATATTGCATCCTTTTCCATTATCAGCGCATCATCGCTCCCTGTCCTTATGTGCATTCCCGCCTCATCAAAGCTTGAATTTGCAGGAATCAGCAGCTGCAGTTTTGCGATGTATTTCTGCCCCGGGCTCAGGGAATCTGCAATTTCCAAGTCCTCGGTTGCGAAAACCCCAAGAACCTTAACCTCAAGCTTTGCAATGTCCTTTGCAAGCGCAATCTCAATTCTCTGCGTGACATCCCTTATCGGCAGATATGCGATTGTAGTGTGCTTCAAATATCCTGAAGCGCTTGCAACAAAGTATATCTTCCTGTCAATCCTCTCATCAATTGCCTTCTTTCCCTGCAAATCAGTTGTGTTCTCGGAAAGTTTTGCGTTTGTGTATGCATTGTAGACCTCAATTTTCGCTGCAGCAAGCGGCTTCTGCTCATTATCAAGCACGCTTACTTCAAATGTTCCAGTTCCTATTGGAAGCCTTACAACAACGGAATTCTCTTCCCGCGCCACTACTGCAGTAACATCGCTTACAGCAGAGCCGAATCCTGTTTTAAGCACTTCCGCATAGTAATTGCCGGGCTCAAGCCTCTCAAATGCCACTTCCCCGTTTATGCCTGTCGAAAGCTCGCTTCCAACAATTGAATCATCCGATGCCTTGTGCAGCCTTACCTTTGCATCTTCCACAGGAAGCGCGAACTCATCAACTACCTTAATCTTAAGGGAATTAGCATTTGCGGAGGTCGCAGGCGCAATAAGCACATCAACAAACGCAGCAGACTTCTGCACATTTGTAAGGGTTTTCAGCATGTATGCGGGATGGTCTATTGCAATATCATATGAAACATTTTCCGCAACATTGAATTCTACTTTTCCATCAATTGCGCTCGGCTTGCTTGCAAGTTCTGCACCATCCTTTATCAATTTTACAGTTGCGTTTGAAACAGGCGCATTTGTGCTTGCGTCCTTGAGCAAAAGCATTATTTTCCCCACGGCCTTTGTGAAGAGCGCAATATTCTTCTGCAGGACCGCATCAGGCAATAATTCATTGATTTCAGCCCTTCCATCATACTCCGCATATTTCCCGGAAGCATCATAAGTTACAAAATAATATTTTCCCGCAGGAATTTCAGAGAATACCGCGCTTCCTGAGGAGCCAGTGATTTTCTTCGCGATTTGCATTCCGCCCTCATCCTTCAAATTAATTTCAATCCCCGCAACCGCCTGCTGCGCCTCATTCGCAACATAAACATTTATTGCGCCCTTTCCTCTGGCTTCCCCGCTAAGATAAACATTTACAGTTGCGCCTGAAGTTCCAAGCTCAATCGCATCCTGCTCGGTTGTAAATCCGTTCTTTGGCGCGGCATACAGAGTTCCGCAGTTCTCAGGGATTCCACTCAGCTCAATTATTCCATTGCTTGTTGTTTTCATTTCCTTGTATTCAGCAACAGCGCTGCAGGAAAATTCAATTGCCACTTCCTCCTTCACAAGCTCCGCTGTTCCCTTCTGCAGCAATTGGATTGTCCTTGAAAGCGTTTTGCGCAAAAGCTCAAGCACAAGGGGGAGTGATTCGCTCTCCTTTTTTGCAGTAAATCTCATTGCCTTGTCCTTGTAGCCGGATTTTGTTATTTTTATCCCGACTTCCTGCCCTATCGGAAGCTTTGCGAGGAATTTTCCCTCATCTGTTGTATTGCCTGTCTGTACTATCCCATTTGGAAGCGTAATTATCACATCAGCATTTGCAATTGGCTTCCCATCTAAAGAGTAGGAAACGCTTATCATTACGCTTGAGGTTCCCGGAGCAACAATCCCATAAGCAAGCAGTCCAATTCCGGCAATTATTGCAATCAGGATAATGAGCGCAATTGGAAAAGTGGGAATTCCCCTGTCCTCAAACACATCCACAAGGGAATAAATCGGGAGCCCATGCGCATCTACCCAGTCAAGGAACTTGTAATATCCGTCCTCAGCCTTGAAATAAAGATCCTTCAGAGCCATTTAATCACTCAATAATTATATATAATGAATATCCGCCTTTATTTACTTTGCGCTTGGCGCATTTGGTGCTTTACGGTAGTTCTAATTGCTGTTTTAATTATTCATCCCATATTTATATATTTATTGTTATAGCGCACAGACGTTATTCAAGTAGCCATTTCCAGACTGGTTTTATAATTATGAACTTATTTTTAATTTCCAGTCTGTCTTCCTGGCTGTTTGTAAGTATAAGCCCCCGCTTGAGACTGAATTTCTCAAGCGCTTCAACCAGCCCATCTATTTCCCTCTCCCTGTTGTCTTCATCAAGCCCCCAGCAAACCTGGACCGCACTTGTTATTTTTCCTGCATCCTTTGTAAGAAAATCACATTCTTTTTTCCCACTGAAATAGAAAATTTGCTGATTTTTTTTTCTCAAGTTCAAGAAAACAACATTTTCGAGCATCCTTCCCTTATCTGAAGAGAAGGAAGCTGAATTTACGCTTGCCAGCCCGTTGTCTATTGCATATATCTTTTTCGGGCTAACCAGCTGCTTTTTCAGCGAATAATCAAACTTAGGGACTGCAAATAGCAGATAGCAGTCCTCAAGATATGAAATGAATGCTATTGCGCTGTTTGTTGAGCCCAGTGAGAATGTCCTCTTTATGCTGTTGTATGAGAATTCCTTGCCAATATTTGTAAGCAAAAACACTGCAATCTGTTTAACAATTTTTGGGTTTCTTAACCCATATCTTATTACAACATCCCTCATAACGCAAATGCCTCCCAGTAAGCCTTGTCCCAAGCTCTTTGCTGAGCAAAGAAGCATTTGAGCCGGTAATCACAAAGTGCTTTTTATTATCCAGCATTGTCCGCACAAAAAGCTCCCATTTCTGGACATTCTGAATTTCATCAAAAAAATAATAATTGCTCTCGCCGAATTCTTCCAAAAAAACATCATTAAGTTTCTGGAAATCTGTAACTTCAAAACCTGCCACATTTGGGTCCTCAAAATTGAAATAATAAAAATTACCTGTTTTTTTTGTCAGCTGGCGCAGTAAAGTGCTCTTTCCGCAGCGCCTTATGCCGGAGAGAACCAGTGCAAAAGGCAGCTTCAAATCAAGCTCCCTGTTTTTTTCACGTTCTATCCCGTAATCACTATTTGAAAGCGAATCACGCTGGGAGCGTACAATGCTTCTCAGGGTTTCCTTAAGCATCATGACTAATATTATGTTCGCAGGGCTTTTTAAATCTTTTCATTACTAATGCACACTTTTGTTCATTACTAATGCACACATCAGGATACAATCCGATATGCGCCTATTCCGGATAGCAGCCCCCT
>JAGVWD010000029.1 GCA_018304445.1 Candidatus Iainarchaeum sp.
GCGCAGAAGCGCTTTGAAATCAGTTTCCCCGCCGCCCTGCGCTTTTCCTGTTTCAATTGCCCATTTCATTTCCTTTTCCCAGTTTTTGAGAAGCGCCTCACTCAAATCCACTGTGAAAATAAAATCAGGCCATATCTTGTCAACAATTCCCTTGTCGAACTTTGTCCTTTGCGCAACAATTTTCCTTGCTTTTTCCGGGTTTTCCTTTACGAATTCCTCAGCCTGAATTAGGGCTTTCAGCAGGCGCTTTGCTGTTTCAGGATTCTTGTCAACAAACTCCCTGTCAGCGCTCAGAAGGTATTTTGTGGGATACACTCCTTCTGGCAGGGTAAAACGGAGCATCTTTTTGTCTATTTTCTCTTCCGCAAGCGTTGGATAGGGCTCAAAAATTGCAATCCCATCAACAGAGCCGCTTGCAAGCGTTCCAATCATCTCTTCAGGCTTTTGTGCGATTATTTCAACCCCATCCTTTTCAATTCCATATTCTTTCATGAAGAGATAGAATGAGAATTCCGGAGTTCCTCCCTGCGAGGTGGATATTTTTCTTGGTTTTGAAAAATACTCTTCAGGGGTTTTGCTGCCATCATCAATTACAAGAACTGGCGCTTCATTTTCATTTGTCCCTATTTCCGCCAGAATATAGAAGTTATTCCCCTGCATTTTTGCCAGCACTGGGGGAATATCCCCAACAATGGCAAAATCAAGGTCTTTCGAAAGAAGCGCCTGGAATGCGAATTTGCCTGCTGTGAATTCTGTTATTTCAACATCCAGCGCATTGCTTTTGAAAAAGCCCTCTGCATCCGCTACTTGAACCAATGCGCTTGCTGGCGTTAATTGCAGGCCAATTTTGACTTTTTCGCTTTTCTGCTCTGAAACGCAGCCTGAGAGAACAATTACTGCTGCAAGCGCAATCAAAATCAAAACAAATGCTGATTCCTTTCTCATTAGCTCACCCGCAATAAGATATGCGCCCTGGTTATTCAAATATATGAGTCTTCCTGCTTGAGGAGGACACATAGATAGGTTTATATTCTGTTTTTCGGAAATATTGCTATGGACTTCTCCTTTCTGCAGGAACTGGGCCTTACCGGGAATGAAATCAAAATATATGAGGCACTGCTCAGGCTTGGTTCTGCCAGCTCCGGAAGAATTACGCATGAATGCGGCTTGCACAGGTCAAGGGTTTATGAGGGATTAAGCAGGCTTGTTGAAAAGGGCCTTGCAAATTTTGTGAAAAAGGGAGCAATTACATTTTTTGAGGCAACCTCCTCTGAAAAACTGATTGATGTCCTGGAAGAGGAGAAATTCGGGATTGAGAAGAAAATAGATAAACTGAAAAGAATTCTCCCTGAGCTGAACAAATACCGCGAATCAAAGCCCAAGGCTGAGGCCCATATTCTGGAAGGCATTGAGGGTTTCAAGGCGATGAGGAGGGATGTGCTAAAGCATGCAGGAAAGGAGCATCTGATGATCGGCTCAATTGCAAGGGAAAACGAGGTTATGCCCCTCTTCTTCCAAAAATGGGACAGGGAGAGAATCAAAAAAGAAATCAAGATCAGGGTTTTGTATAAATTTGATGCAAGGGGCAAGCCACTTGCGCAGAAGCAGGCTTATGCGGAAAAGCGCTTTCTTCCTGAGCACATTTCAAATCCCGCAGTCATAAACATCTATGGCGACAGGGTTGTGAATGTTTTGTGGAAGGGAAACTATCCACTGTGCTTTGTTATGGTAAACAAAGATATTGCTGATGCCTACAGGAAATATTTTGAGCTTCTGTGGTCTGCTTCTAAGAAATTGTAATTAGGCAGCAATTGATTAAAAATAAGAAAAAGAAACAACAATCCGATTTACTGGAAGGTTGTTTCATCTATTGGAAGTTCCTCAAGCTCGGTATCCTCAAAGCCCTCAAGGGCATCTGCTGTAGAATCTATGCTTGTGCCTATGTCTGAAACGTTTTCTGCGGTAATGTCTGCTGCGGAACTTCCGGTTCCCTGAATTTGCGCGCTTGCAAGGACTCCTTCAGCATCGCCTGCCTTTCCGTTCTGCACGCAGCCGAAAAGAAGAAGCAGAACAGCAATCAATGCCATTGGGATTATGTAGGAGAGCTTCATTCTGCTTCGCCCCCTTCTGCATCTGCATTTGTGTCTGCGGAAGCGCCTGTGCCTGAGCCTGTTTCTGCTGTGCCATTTTCAACCGGCGCATCGGTTATCGGCTCTATTGCTATTTCTTCCGCAGCTTCGCCTTTCTGCAGCTTGTTGTAGCTGTTGATCAGCTGCTTCAGGATGTGGAACGCATGCTTCAGTCTCTTGTGCGCATTCTTCACATACTCATGGCCTTCCCCGAGGATTTTGTCTGCATCTTCGGCTGTTTCTGCCGCTTCCCATTTCTCCTTTGCATTTTCATATGCTTCCCTTGTTCTGTTTATGTCCTCTGCGAATGCGGAAAGCGCATCGCGCAGTTTGCTTGCATCTTTTCCGCGGGATTCCAGCTTGCCAGCCAGCGCAGACATCCTTGTGTATGCAACCTCCGATTGGCGGATTATTGCCGCAATCCTGCTGTCAAGGGACTTGCCTGCCTGAAGTTTTGACGCCTTTTTTACCTTTGCAAGATGCGCATTTATTTTTTTGGATTCCTGCACTATCTGCTCTGCTGTAGCCTCCGGGTTTTCAAGGACTGGCTTGTGCGCCTCGAAGCCCGCAATCTCCGCATCCACATTCTCAGTGGCAATGCCCTTCCCTTTCAGGGTCTGGAGATGCTTTATTGCTGCATCCACTTGGTCCAAAAGCGCTTCAATTGCCCTTTTCCTGAGCTCTTCTTTCAGCGCTTCCCTGTTTGCATCTGCATTCGCATCCCTGTAGGCATTTCTTGCCTTGAGGAAGTTCGATTTCGAATCCATGAAGTATTTTCTGGCTTCGATGAATTCCTCCCTCAGGACCTTGTAGTTCTCCTTTGCTTCAAGGTAGTTCTTCCTGTACTTGTACATTTCAGGAAGTTTTGAGACTATGGACTTTATTTCATCGCGGGAAAGCAGTGCCAGTTTGCGTATGCCTTCCTTCCCAAGCTGCGAAAGCTTGTCAAGCCCCCTGCCGCTTGATCCGCCAAACTTTTCAAGCCCCTCCTTATTCAGCCCGAGCATGTTCTGCAGCGTCTCCATATCAAGCTCGCTGAAATTGTTTATGTCCTCTTTTTTCAGCCCCTTCAGCTTGTTAAGCTCTTCTTTTTTCAGTGCAGCAATCTTGTAGAGCTGCTCTTTTTTCAGCCCTTTCAGTTTTTCCAATTCTTCCTTGCGCAGCTGGACCAAAATGCGCAGTTTGCTGCTCACAAGCTGGCCGAAGTTGTTTATGTCCTCTTTTGAAAGTTCCTTGAGCTTATCTATTTCATCTTTCTGCAATGCATTGATGTTCCTGAAGATTTCCCTTTTAAGATTCTGGAATTTCTCTATCTCATCGCTTTTGAGGTCCTTGTATTTGTCCAATTCGCCCTTCTTTAGGTCTTTGAGTTCCTTCAATATTTCAAGCTTGCTGGCATCCATTGCCTTGCCGCTTTCAGCGCCCTTCTCGGCAGCAATTGCCGTTGGCAGAATGCTGAATAGGAAAAGCATGGCAACCAGGACTGGAATTATTTTTGCATTCATTTCCCTTGCTTCCCTTTCTATTTTGAATTTGTGCTTTTCTGCACGCAGATAATGCTGCCGAGTTTATTTAAATACATTCTTTTTGCGCAGCAAAAAACAAAGCTTTATGCGGGCTTTTTGCGCTGAATTAAGGTTTATGCGCGCCTCTTAAGATTTACGCTCGGTTTAAATTACTTTTTGTGGGAAATGATTTTAATGAAGAAATTGCTCGCTATTGCTGCAATTCTGGTTTTTATCCTTGCTAGTGCGAATGCGGCATATGTGCACGGGAAGGTGTATGAGTGGTTTTCTCTGGACGAGCTTGACAATGTTGTAATTGATGTGAATTCTGTCCCGGGGCAGAGATATATTTCAAAAAACGGGGATTATGAATTTTTCCTTCCGAGGGGGAATTACAGCCTTCATGCGGAGTATTATGAGGATTCTGCGCTGAAATATGTTGCAGATGAGAATGTGCTTATTGTGGAGGACGGGAATTACATTATTGATTTGATAATGCTCCCTGCAATTGATGATGAGGCTTTGCCTGAATTCCCTGATGCTGATATTGATATTGGGGATGAATTGAGCGCAGGGGAGTTCAACCCGCTTTATTTTGCCATTGCATTTGCCGCATTCATTGCAGTAATTGCAGCAGCCTTTATTTTCTTCAGGAAGAAGATAAGGAATATTGAGGAAACTGCAGTCCCAATAAGATGGGATCCGGAAAAGGCAGCGCATGGGGCGCAGCAGGTGGAACAGCAAAATGCGCAATATGCGCCGGACAAGTATGCAAAAGAGGTTATTGAGGCATTGCGCAAGGGCGGAAATCGCCTTACGCAGAAAGAGCTGCGCGACAAAATTACAAGCATTGGAGAGGCTAAAATCTCACTGATAGTGAGCGAATTGGAAGATGCAGGGATAATTAAAAAAATAAAGCGCGGAAGGGGAAATATAATAATACTGAAGGAGGGTAATTAATATATGCGCAAAGAGGCATTTGAGAAGTTTTTCAATGGCATTTCAAAGCAGATGACTGTTGATTTGATTGCAAGAAAAAACGATGGGAAAAATTACTGCACTTCTAGGGCGGTTGATGGAAAGCTGCCTGTTTTTGATGCGCTTGATTTATTTGATAAAACCGAATGTTTGGTTCTCAATGACGGCAGAGTTATTGAGCGCAGTTTTATGCTAAAAAGGCCACTGAGGGTTGCTTTTTTTGCTTTGCTGACAGAAATAGAATCAAGGCTTTATAGGATTAGCGAATGGTGCAATAATCCAATAAAGGAGCTGAATGAAAAAAACCTGAACGATTTTATCAGATGCCTGCTTGAAAACGGAAATTTGTTTTCTTACCAGACAATTTACAAGAGCAAAAAGGAATTCCGTGAGGATTTGAAGGCAATAAGCGCATTCAGAAACACTGTTATGCACGTGACAAAGCGCTTTGAAACTGAAACGGATTTTGAGACTGTTGTAAAAAGGAAGAAGCAGGCGCTGAAACTTATTGAGGCACTGGGGCAGATACTTGACAGGCAGGAGGCTGTTAAAAATGGCAAGGCTTAAATTGCTGAATAAACTGGAAATGGAAAGAAAGAGAAAGCTGTTTGAAACCGAAAGGCTTCCGAAAAGCGTGAAAGAGCATTTGGAAAGAAAAACCTCGGGGCTGGGCGCGCCATTGGGAAGCCCGCTGCCCAATATAAAAGTGGATTGGCTTGGGCGCATTGAAAAATGGAGATACAACAGGGAAAAATTAGAGCGACTGTTCCCGGGGATTTTTAGCAACGAGTTTTTCCTGAAATTGCCAAGAGTCGGGGGCGGGAGAGAGGGTGAAGTAAGGCGTCTGCATCTCGGCAAGGAGAATGTTTTCATTTCTTCAAGCGGAATGCATTGGTATGACTTGATAATTAAAAAATTCAAGAAGGGTGCAAGGAGCAGCCCTGAAAACCAGGCAAAAACCCTGCACAGCCTGCATATAATATATAATTGGCTGATGGCAAACAAAATGCTTCCGGAGTCGAAAAATTTTGAGTTGAGAGTTGCAGAGGTAATTGCCTACAAAGGGCCTTTTCTCGCAATGAGATACATAAAGGACCCCCTGTCATTAGGGCAATTGCCTAGTGATTTAAGGAAAGAGGCATGGGGGCTGGTAACAAACTTTGGCAGGTCAATTTCCAATGCCGAAAACAGGCTTATCAGGCATTACGAAAGAGCCGGCTTGGTTTATCCGAGCCCTGATTTTGTTCCACCAAACATATTAATCCGACTAAGAGGCCGTGCAGGGGAAAGGGGCCAAACATACATCTTTGACCAGTTTTCAGAGCCTGTAAGAGCAAAGGAACGAAGGTTTAGAAAAGAATCTATTAGGAGGATGGTTGAAAACCGCCCGATTACCGAAAAACGCCAGATCACATAAACCTTTATAAGCTCATATGACGCAATATTCATATGAAAGCTGATTCATCTTTTTCCCATTACAGGTGCTTTGAGGTGCTTTCAAACCCACTGCGCCTGAAAATAATTTCTGAACTGAGAAAAAATCCCAAAACAGTCCTCGGGCTGGCTTCCGCGCTTAAAGAAGAGCAGAGCAAAATAAGCCATGCGCTTCAGGTATTGAGGAAATGCAGGTTTGTGGATGTTGAGAGAAAGGGAAAGGGGCGCATATACTCCATAAGCGAAAACTTCGGGAAAATGAGGGCAAGGAGCGGCATACTTGATGCAATTGCATTTTACAAGCAGAATGTCTGCAGGGTCTGCAGCAAGGAGCACGGAGCATGAGGCGCATTTATCTGGACCACGCGGCAACTACTCCAATTGACGCAAGGGCGCTTAAGGCAATGAGGCCCTATTTCAGCGAAAAATACGGGAACGCGGGCTCACTGCATTATTTCGGAAATGAGGCGAAAAAGGCGATGGAAAAGGCGCGCGCGGAAATTGCGCATGCGATAAATGC
>JAGVWD010000030.1 GCA_018304445.1 Candidatus Iainarchaeum sp.
ACACCCAAATAACAGGCTATGAATCAGGGCGCTACAGGATTTACGGGGAAACCTTGGATATTGGCGTTGGAAACCTTCTTGATGTTTTCGGGCGCGCTCTGGGAATCGGCTTTCCTGCTGGCCCTGCACTTGACAAAATGTATTTTGAATCTCAGAATTATATTGCGCTTCCATACACTGTGAAGGGAATGGATTTGACTTTTTCAGGGCTACTTACAGCTGCGGAGAATAAGGCAAAATCAAGGCAATATGTAAATGCGGATCTCGCTTATTCTTTATTGCATACCGCGTTTGCAATGGTAACGGAAGTAGCGGAGCGCGCGCTTGCGCACACTGAAAAAAATGAAATCCTCCTAACAGGGGGAGTAGCGGCAAGCCGCGCACTGCAGCAAATGATGCAAGAAATGTGCGATGCGCGCAATGCAAAAATGTTTGTTCCGCCTGCAAGTGTAGCGGTTGATAATGCTGCAATGATAGGCTGGCTTGGTTTGATTGAACATAAAGCAGGAATAAAGCAGAAATTGGAAGATACAAAAATACTGCCGATGCAGAGAACAGACCAAGTGGAAGTGAAGTGGGCTTGATTCATCCCCTGAATTTCTTCTTCAGCGCAAGTGCTACATTTTTCGGCACTAAATTTCCAAATTTGCCATGCAGGTGCGCCAGTTCTTTTATGAGCGTGGAATTTAAATAAAAGTATTCCGGAGAGGTCATGATGAAAACGGTTTCAATTCCGTTGTTTGCTAATTTGCGGTTTACAATAGCCTGCTGGAATTCATACTCAAAATCCGAGAGGGCGCGCAATCCGCGGATTATTATTTTTGCATTTTTCCTTTTTAAGTAATTTACAAGCAGTCCGGAAAAGGAATCAACAGAAACATTGCGCATTGCGTTTGCTGCTCCCTTTGCCATTTTTACCCTTTCATCCTTTGAGAAGAAGCATTTCTTCTTTTTTGGATTGTCTGCAACTGCAATTATCACTTTATCAAAGAGCGCAAGCGAACGCTTAATCACATCTATGTGGCCAAGTGTGATAGGGTCGAAAGTGCCTGGGTAAACCGCAATCCTTTCCTTCATTTCATCCCCTCTATGATTGCCGCCAGTGCCTTTGCCTGTTTTTTTGTGCTTTCCAGGGCCCCATCATTATCTATTACACAATCAGCCATTTTAATCTTTTCATTAAGGGGCATCTGGGAATTTATGCGCATGAGCGCTTCATTTCTGCTGAAGCCCTTGCGCATCAGCCTCTTTATTTGCGTTTCTTTGCTAGCATTTACAACAACAACCAAATCGCACAAATCCTGCAGGCGCGCTTCCAAAAGCAGCGGGGCATCAATGACTACAATTTTTGATTTGACATTTTTTAGCTGCTTTTTAATTTCCGCAATTACAAAGGGATGCACAGCTGAATTTAATTTTTTTAATGAATTTTTGTTTTTGAAAACAAGTTCTGCGAGTTTTTTGGTGCTGATTGTTTTATTCTTGCACAGGATGCCACTGCCAAATATTTTCACTAATTTTTTATAAGCAGACCTGCCGGTGCGCATTTCCTCTTTTGCAATTTTATCAGCATCCAAAATTGCCGCATGCGCATATTTGGATAGCATTCTTGCAACAGTTGTTTTGCCGCAGGCAATTCCGGATGTTAGGCCGATAACAAGCATTTGCGCTCAGCGCCTATAAGTTTTTTTCTTATAGCTCCACTTGCTCTTTCCGAGCGCTTCCTTCTCCAGCTTTCTCATTGCGCCCTGCACTGCGCTCAGCAAATTCCAGTCCGCATCGGTTGCAACCAGCGTAAGCCCCGGGGCCGAGAAATGCGCATGCACTTCGTATTTTATCCTGCCGAACTGCGCGGAATACTTTTTGAACTGGATGTTCAATGCAAGGATGTTCTGCACAAGCCTCTGCAGCTTGTCATAGGTTTCGGTTACAGATCTTTGCAGCAGACCCAAATCAATTTCGTCAATTTTCGGCATGCTTATGAACTGTATATTGCGCTTTTCCTGCTTCTGCGCAGCAGCCTGCTTGAGCAAATCCCTTATTGTGATTATCCCGACAGGCCTGTCATTTTCAACAAGCACAATATCGGGCAAGGAATGCTGCTGCATGAGCTGTATTATCCTTGAGAGGCTGTCCTTTTTTCCTGCTGTAACAACAACATCTGACATTTCATCAGCGATTGGCAGGTTAAGCATGCTCGCATGTTCCGGGGAAAAGCTTGAGGAAGCCGACCTTCCCCTTGAGACTGATGAGCCTTTCCTGCTAACGGGCTTAAGGAGATATTTCTCAACAATATCGCGGAAGCTCAAAATTCCGGAGAGCCTGCCCTTCGCATCCGTAATTGGTATCCTTCCTATATCCTTTGTGCGCATTATGTGCATTGCCTTTGCAATCGTGTCCTTTTCGGCAAGCACTATCGGATTGAGCGTTGCAATCTGCTGCGCCTGCATATTTGCCATTTCATTCACCGCGCGCAGCTCATTAATAACATCAAGCGCGTGCACGACCCCTATTATTTTTCCCGCTCTCTGAACAGGCAGGATGCGCGTTTCCGAATTCAGCATCAATTGCACAATCCTTTCAATCCCATCAGCTTCCGAGAGTGCGGGGCATTTCTCGATTACTTTCTGTATTTTCATTTTCGCAACATCAATCTTTGTTTTGAATAATTTGCGCTTTGTAACTATGCCGCAGTAAGTTCCGTCAGATACGACCGCGCCTTCGGCCTTGCTCTCCTTCATCTTTCCAATGAGCTTTGAAATCGGCGCATCCTCTGAAAGGTTTATGAAATTGTTTTTCATCAGATTCGCGGCAGTAATATTATCATTAAACGCCATTCTTCCACCTCCAACCCCCATGCAACTCTATATAGTAGAAAAGAATGTAATTTAAGGTTTTGGTTCAGTGTTGAAGGAAAACAAATCACTTAATGGCATAAGCGTGGCTTATTGGTTTTCCTTCCTGCAGGCTACTTGCCCTGTAAAACCTTTGCTATCTTGTCAGGGAACAGGCTAATGTTTGATTTCTCAAAATAATCCGCTATTTTCTCAGTCTTGATTCCATATTCCCCCATAGCTGAGATTATTGTCTTTAGGGGATATTTTTCAAGCAATTCCCTTGCGGTGTGCTGTTTTCTTATCAGGCTGACAATAGTGCCTGCTTTATCAAGTCTTTTTGTTACAGTGCGTCTTACAATTCTTTGTTTTTGTCTTGCCCTAATCATACCAATGCCTCTTTCGAATGTTCCTGCAAACCTTATATATAATAGGTTCCTATGTGTATAAAAATTTTTCATTTGGGCTTGTAAGCGGCCTTTTTGCACACTGCATTGAACCTGCATGCGGCGCACTTCCATTTCTCATCTGCCGAAATGAAATCCGCATTCCCTGAAAATAAAGAATGCATGCGCGCAATTAGCCCCTCAACTGCAATCTTTGCATCCTCATTGAACTGCTCTGCAAAAACGAATTTCTGCGATGCGCTGTTCTGGACTGCATTGCAGATTTCCCCTTCCCATTTGTAGGCGTCTGAAAAGCACAGGCAGTAGGCGCGCAATTGGTTTATGTCCGCGGCTTTTGCGCTCAGGGAGGGCTTGTTGTCTATTATGAGTGCGCGCTCCCGGAACAACTGGATTTCGTCAATCTTCCCTGTGAGCCTGTATTTTTCGGATTTCAGGGAGAACTCGCGCATGCTGAAGGGCTCCACTTCCCCACGGAGCAGCTTTTCTATGTGAATTTCAACAGGCTCCCCAATCGGAAGCGCCTTTTCCTTGAATTTCTGCTCCAGCTCCGCGTGCTTCTGCAATCCGGAGAGCATTTCTTTTGTTGCTGGAAGCTTTACATGCAGGACGTGCTGCAAATACAACTGATATTCGCAGAAGTCCTGGGTGTGGAGCCAGCTTATGGGGATGAAATCGCGCTTTATCAGCTCAAACATATAGAAAATTGGAAAAATCGCTTTATATTGCTTTTGGGAGCAAACCGCCGCTGAATTGCCCTGATGGCGCGCTGTATGATGTATATTTGATGTATCACTCAATGCATATTCTTTATATACTCTACTGTACATTTATTTATATGGTGATTTTATGAATGTGAATCTTGGGGTGCCATATGAGGCAATTGTCAAGAAGGCTATTGAGAAGGGCTATGCAGGAAACCAGACCGAGGTCATAAGGCAGGCCCTGCTCGCATACGAAAGGACGATTGATGAGGAAGAAGTGCTTCTCGTCAACAGGGGAATTGAACTGGAGATGCAGGAAATAAGAGAAGGGAAAATAAAAACAAAAAGCCTTGCCCAATTGAAGAAGAAGTACGGGTTGTGAGCCAATGGAAATTGTTTTTTCTGGGAAGGCGGAAGAAGAGCTTGACAAAATGGACAAGGCAATGAAAAAACTTTTTTTAAAACATGCTGGAAAACTGGCAGAATCTCCGCAGGGAAGGCATATGCGCTTTGGCATGCCGTTCAATGTTGAGGATGTGACAAAACAGGCAAGAATGGTTTACAATATAGAAAAAGAAATCTGCTGCGTGCTGCATTGCTTTAAAACACATAAAGAATATGAAAGATGGTATAAATCATTCAAGTAGAATCAAACCGCCGCTGAAATTATTTGTTGATTATTTTATAAATGGGATAGCCGAGCGCAACAACAACCAGTCCGAAAATTATTATCGGAATGTCATAGCCAAGGATGTGCACAACCTCAATGAACTGGAAGAGCATGAGGAAGCAGAAGAGCGCTCCCAAAAAGGAGAGCACAGGGAATTTTCCAATGCTGATTGGCGCTTTAAAGGTGCGCTTTGCATTGGGCTTGGAATAGCGGAGCAGGACAACCGCGGCATTCACTGAGAGGAATACAACAAAAACCCCGAAATCAGTAATGGAAGCAACAACGCCGATTTTTCCAAGGAGCGTGAAAAGCATTGCAAAAACAGCGCTCAATGCTATTGCAATATGCGGAGTTTTTCTTCCATCATGGACCTTTGCAAGCCATTTTGGAAGCGAGCTTTCGGAAGCCATCCCATAGAGCATGCGGCTTGTTACTATGAGGAGAATCAGGACTGTGTTCGCTGTTGCAAAGAGAGCCATTACCGCAAGTAGGAAGTAAGCGGAACCCCCGAATGATTTTTCAGCAACTGTTGCAAGGGGCGCCTTGCTCTGCGAAAGCTCATTCCAGGGAACTGCGCTTACCGCCGCAATGGAAACAAGGATGTAAATTACTGTGCTTATGGCAAGCGCAATCAGCAGGGCTTTGGGAATTGTTTTCTTTGCGTTTTTAGTTTCCTCGGACATGTTTGCCATCTCCTCAAAGCCGAGGTATGCGAAAAATATTATTGCCGTTGCGGCAAGAATTGTGGAGAAGAACTCAGGGCTGAAGGGAAGCGCATTCCCGGGAACTTCCAAATAATTCACATTGCCGAAAAATGAAACCCCCAATGCGATGATTATGAGCAGGCCGAGCATTTCAACCGCAGTTGCAACAATATTGAATTTTGCGGATTCCTTTATGCCCCAGAAATTCAGGAGGGAAAGGGCGGCGATCAGCGCGAGCGCATTCAGGATTTGGGGGGTTCCAAAAATAGCCTGAAAATAACCCCCAAAGCCAAGCGCGACTGTGGAAACTGAAACAATCCCTGTAACAATTCCGACCCAGCCAATAATGAATGCAAGGGACTTGCGCCTTGTGGCTTCCTTCACATAAATAAATTCAGCCGCCTCCTTTGAAAACATTCCCGAAAGCTCCGCATAGCTGAATGCTGTAAAGCTTGCTATTATTGCCGCTACAACAAATGAAAGCCAGATTGCATTGCCTGCAATTCCTGCAGCGTGCCCTATAAGCGCATAAATTCCTGCGCCCAGAATAATGCCTACCCCGTACGCTGTTGCTTCAAACAGGCCCAATGCCTTCTTCAGCTTTACTTCCTTTTTGAGCTTCATTCAGAATCAGCGCCTTTTCTTTTTTCTGCTCTTTTTAACCGCACTTTTTATCCCCGAGCGCTTCTGCTTCAGGAGCTCAGTGAAATGCGCTATGCGGTTGTATGTGTAGATTATTGCAACAACAAGCACCGCAAAGCCCGCGTACTCCAGGACATTCGGGATTCCCTTCGGGAGCAGGTTTATTTCAGGGTCAAAATAGACTATTATTGCCGCAACCAGGACAAAAACAAGCGCCAGTTCAACGGCAACAAGAAGCACAACGCTTTTGTCCTCTTTCACATGGCGCAGCTTTGATTTTGCATCCTCAATCGCATATTCCGTCCCCTTTGCGCCAAGGGATTCCTTAAGCGCCCTTAATTTCCTTCCCATGCTCTAAATAAATCAACTAACTTATAAATAAAGATTTTGGTAAGATTTTGGTTTATTTTTGAGCTTTGTACTATTCAGAATTTGTACCAAAATGCCTTTATAAAGCCTCAAAGGCTAATTAATATAATAACTTCCCAAACACAAGGCCTGGGCGCATGCTCAGGTTTTGTGCACCCTCACAAAAGAATGATGTTTGAGAAGAAAGGCCCCGAAGCCTTTCTTCCATCCTATTTT
>JAGVWD010000024.1 GCA_018304445.1 Candidatus Iainarchaeum sp.
CCGCCCCAATCCTTTTTTCAAGCCAGATTGGCGCAAAACCAAGGCCTGCACTTATCTTGAGCAGCAAAAGGTATAACCAGGCATCAGACGACATAGTTGTTCTGAAAATAACAAGCAAGGGGAAGGACTATCCTTTTGATGTGCAACTTACCGAGAAAGACATGGCAGAAGGGGAACTAAAATATGAAAGCGTTATACAAGCTGATTTTCCTGTGGTAATTGAGAAACAAATAATAATTCAGAAAATAGGGAGAATAAAAGAGCAGAAATTAAGGGAAGTAAAACAAAAATTAAAGGAATTATTTAATCTATAACTTAAACATCATATTTTCCTGTTGATTAAATAATCAGCGAATGCCCTCAGCGTTTCCTTGGCTCCGGATTTTTTAAGCGCCCTGTCGACTTCCTTCCAGCTCTTCTCCACAATTTTCCCTGCCTTTTCCTTCCCGTACTCAATTGCGCCGTATTTTTTTATGATTCCAATTGCCTCCTTTATTGTCTCCATATCCTCCGGATGCGCGTTCAGTATTTCAATAAGCCTTTTCCCATCAGCCTCATTTGCTTTCTTAAGCACGCGCAGGACAAGCAGGGTGCGCTTCCCCTCATGTATGTCCTCTCCCAATCCCTTCCCCTTTGCGAATTCCTCCCCAATTAAATTAAGTATGTCATCCTGTATCTGGAAAGCCACTCCAATGCTCGCGCCGAAATTCCCCAGCGCCTCAATCTGCTTCTCACTACCATTTCCCAACAATGCCCCAAGCCTGCACGAAAGCCTTGAAAGGCAGCCGGTTTTGTTTATGCACATCTGCAAGTACTCTTCCTCGGAAATATTTTCCTTCATGCCCCTGTGCCATCCAATATCTGTAGCCTGCCCAATATGCACGCGCAGAAGCTCCTGCACAACCATGTCATAAATCTCATTTCTCTTTTTTGCGCTTAACTTCTTCGTATTTTTATATAGCATTACAAAAGGCAGCATGTACATCATGCTTCCGAGGTTTATCGCAATATCCTCCCCGAATAATTTGTATGTGCATGGCTTTCCCCTGCGCAGTTCGCTCCTATCTTCAAAATCATCTTCCACCAATGTGGAGTTATGTATAAGTTCAGGAAATACAACAAATTCCTTTATGCTGCTCGTGTTTCCCCCAACAGCCTCGCAGCAAAGCAGCATGAGCGAAGGCCTCCATCTCTTGCCCCCGCGGTCCAGGAATTCCCAGAGCGGCTCAGAAATTGTTTTATGTATTGTTTCAGCATCGTATTTGTAAAGCGCCTTCCCCAAAGCAAAATCCAGCCACTTCCCGCTCATCTTCCTCGGAAACAGCTTCTCTATTTCCCTGTCAATCCCGGAAGAGTTCGCCTCAAGAAGCTTTTCAATGTCAATTTTTTTATCCTTCATCTTTATCCTTCTATTTGATTTCCAGCTTTATAGTTTTTGCATCATAAACTGCAATCGCATTCTCATTCTTCACTTTCACGGTTATATTGTACGTTCCCGCCTGGCTTGGCAGCCAGCCTTCAGTCAGGGTAATCTGCTTCCCGCGCTGTATGTTCCTCACTTTTTCAATCTTCCCAAAATATACCCTGTTGTCCTTCACAACCTCAAATTCAACAATGAAATCTGCAACCCCTGTCCCGGAATTTTTAATAATTACATAAATGTTTGATTCGCTTCCAATGGAAGCGCCGCTTGCCCTCAAATCAGCGATTTCCGCATTGACCAATTCCCCGGTTGCAATGTCGGTCGTTCCAACGCCAGCCATAAGCGATAATGGGATGATTCCAGTAATTGTGAGCAGGCTGAATATCACTGCAAAAATCGCAATAAACCCCAGCACAACCATCAGGTTTGTTTCGCCCATATATAGATTACACTCTTAAAGCTTTATATTCTTTTATAGCCCAATTGATATATATGGGTTCACTCAGATTCGCCTCTTTTTTGCTGTTTGCAGCTCTTCTCCTAAGCCTTGCCGGCGCATACGGCGCCAACATAGATTCCTGGCGCATTTCCGGCAAATCCGCCGGGGAAAGCGCTCAAATTTATGCAGTTCTAAAAAACTCCGGCGCAAAATCAGATTTTCTCCTGGAAGCAAAAATAATGCTTGTTGATTCCCTTGAATATTACGGCATTGCCGCAGTCCAGGGGCTTGATGCAAATTCAACCCGCGAAGTTTCATTTTCCAAGCCATGGGCCCCTGAAGTTGCAGGAAGCTATATTATTGAGCTGAATCTAATTGCGAGCGATTCAAATGAAAAGATTGCCAAACTGATGGATTCCTTTTCCATCTCAGGAAATGAGTCTTATGGGCTATATGTGAAATGCTTTAAAGATTCCTTAAGCGTTGGCGAGGCGCTTGATGCAAATATCCTAATTGCAAACACGGGGAGTTCCTATGAGGACATCCAGCTTGAATGGCACATCCTTGACCAAAATGGCAATAAAATTACCGGCGGCAGCATGCCGCTTGCAGTCTATCCAAACAGCTTCAGGGAATTAACAGCAAAAGAAGTTATCCCAAGCTCCTCAAGGCCGGGCCTGTACAAATTTTCAGCAGCCCTGCGCCATAATTCGGAAACAAAAAGCGCCTCCTGCACATTTATTGCGGAAGCCTACAAAAGCGGCACTGAATTGCTTAACGAAAAGGTAAAATCCCTGCAGGAGGAGCTCTCAGCCTCGAAAGCAAGCGCGCGCGCCTCTTCAACAGCATATGCCTCCCTAATAGGCGGCGCAAGCCTTCTTGGCATTGCCGTTGCAATAGGATTCATAATTGCCCTTGCAATACTCTACTTCAAATCAAAAAAGGGAGAGGGAAGGGAGAGGGCATAAGTTTTTAATCTGCATCAGCATTATTTTTAGCATTGGAAAGGGTTTTGTGGGATTATGGATTTCAGCAAAATAATTGTGCTTGTTTTCCTCCTGCTTGCCTGGTTTTACATGGGAAGCGCGCTGAAAAAGGAAAAGCGCTGGCTCAAATTGTTTGTTCCCTTTGTAATTCTCGCATTTGCAGTCCTTGCCAACTTTGCAAAGGGCCTTACGCTGCAAACCCCCGCATACTATGCGCTTGATCTCGCAGAAAACGCCCTCATGTTCATTGCGGCAATAGGCTTTGTCTATGTTTCCTATGCCTCAAACAGGAAATTGGGCAAAAGGCGCGGAGCTGAAGAGCAATGAACCCCATAATACTTGCGCTGGATGTTGCATCAATAATCCTCTATCTCATAGCATTTGTGTTCAGTTCCCACAATTACCTCAAAACAAAATCAAGGCACGCCCTGTGGCTCTACTTTGCAGTGGCAATGCTCTCCGCGGCGCTGGTATTGATTTCAAACATCCTGCGCTCATACAATGTGAAATTCGACCTCGCGGGCTTCATATTCACAATTGACATTGACGGTTCCGGGCTTGTGGCGATTTCCGTACTGTGGTTTGTTGCCGCATACACAATCCACAAGGGCCTTGCAAAAGCAAGGAAATAGGCAAAACTTCTTAATTTACAATTTTCTAGACTGTTCTTTATTAAGAACATTTCAAAAAACAAAAGAATCAGAATTACGCGATCCTCATTCTCCCCTCTATTTCCTCAACCTTGCTCATTTTCCTGTCAAGCTTCCCCATCCTTTCCTCGAGCCCCGCCTTCTTCTCATTCAGATTGGCTTCGGATTCATTGAGTTCCGCAAGCTTCTCCCTCAAGCGCTCCTCCTCGTCCTCTATTTTCTCAACCTTGCGCTTCACAGATGCAAGCTGCTTCTCAATATTTTTCTTCTGCTTCCTCAGCCCTGAAATGACCCTCTCAATGTCCGAAAGCGCCTCCGCGAGCAGTGATTTTTGTTTCTTTATGCTATCAGCCTTCTTCGCCATACAAATGCCTTTGGATTTTAATTAAATACATTTACCCTATTTATATTCTTTCCGCTTGGGTTCTGCCTACATTTACGGTTAGCAGCTTTGCAAACTTCTGCCAAAAATATAGAGCCAAAAAATAACTGCCTGCTGAATGAGGAACAACAACCTCTCTTTCAATGTTTTCTGTCCATGGTATCTTATCAACGGAGCCATAAAAAGGCGAACCTTTATTTACCAACCTTATTTCTACTCAGAACCTACACTTGCTCTTCTCCAATAAGTTTTGCATGTTCCGTTAAGCTATCTCCCGCCCTTTTTGAGCGCATTTTTCAATTTTTTCCTGTCCTTTATATAAGCCTCATTTCCTACAAGCCCTGCCTTGCGCGCCCTCTCAAGCGCCTCAAGCTGCCCAATCAATTTCCGCCTTTCATCCCCCTTGTCCTGCCCTGAAGCCGCCTTTCCGGTTTCTGCGCCCTTCCCTCCCATAATCTTCTCCTGCGCCTTTGCCATTTTCGGCTCCACAACCCTCTCCCTTATCCTTATTATTTTCGGGACCCTCACTATTTTCTGGACATCCCTGAAGACTATCCTCTCCCTGACCTTCCTGTGCCTTGCAAGATAAACAATTGCTGCTGCGGCAATCCCAAGGAAAACAACAAGAATTATGCTCGTTGCCTGCACCTGCTGCCTGCCGAGTGTTTTTGTCGCGGCATATATGCTGCCAATGGATGCATAAACGCCTTTTGCCCTTTCATCAAACCTTCCAAACTCCCCTGAAATTGCCTGGCTCCTCAGTTCCCTTACGCTTGCCTTTATGCCCTCAAGCTCCGAGGCAATTTCAAACACAACAAACCCTTCAGCCCGCTTCCCGTCAATTACTGAGGCAATATTATTGACTTCCGCATCAAGCAGCTCAAGCGTCTTGTAATAATAGCTTATGCCTATTTCCACGAAGAAATTGCAGCTTACCGTCCTTTTCTCCCCGCCATAGCTTACAACGGCATTGAATGCATATTTCCCCCCCCTTCCTTCAGGCCCCGGCCCTATGCTGTTTTCCAGCACTTTTGTCTCCCTTTCCCTGAAGTCAAGGTAAAGCGCCCCGCTGCTTATTGTCTTTCCTGAAGGATCCTCAACATACCAGGAAACATTCACATCCTGGAATGCGGTGTTTGTGTCATTTGAAATTGCAATATTCGCATCAACGCCCTCATCAGGCCTTATTACCTGCTTCCAGCAGCTTGCGCTCACTCCCCCCAGAAGATGATTTGCATGCGCCCCGCTGAGCGCAAGCGCCAGAAAAATGCAGACAAGCAGAATTTTCAATCCGCGCATTCCACAACTATATATCCCACACCAGTTTATATAATTTGTTTTTTTAGGCAATCTCTGTTTCCCACACCATTCAGCCAAATTCTTCAAGCTTCTTTTATACAGAGCTAGAAAACAAGCAAGAGTGATTTCCGCATCCCAACACTGCGCTGCGGATGCGGTTCTGCTATTCCTTAAGCGCATTTTGGTACTGCTTCCCGAACCTTCTTACCAACCTCATTGCAAGCGCCCTTGCATTGTTGTTGTAATGGCATTTTTCAAGTGTCCTGAAATATTGCTGTTTTTCATTGGTTTTTATATCAATCATTGCATAGCCGTTCTTATGAAGTATGAAATTCATTATCATTCTTGAAGTCCTGCCATTTCCATCTTGGAATGGATGTATCCTGACAAGCTTCCAATGCGCCCATGCAGCAAGCTCAAGCGGGTGTAATCTATTCCTGAGTTTCTGGTATTCTTGGAAATACAGCCTAATGTCTGTTGCAACAAATTGTGGGGGTGTTGGCTCAAAAGCAGAACCCCTGACCCTATTTTGATGCATTTTATATTTTCCAGCAATTTTAGGTTTGCTGTCTTTGAAATACATTTCATGAACCTTAAGCAAAAAATCTTGATCAAGCTCTCCAGCATATTCTTTGATGAATTGAATGGTTTTTTGCGCAGCCTTCGCTTCCAGCACATCATCCAGCGGCTTGTTGGGGGAAATATTCTCGCTTAACAATAATTCAACTTCCTTTTGGCTTAAAGTGCTCCCTTCTATGGAATTTGTGTTATATACAAACACATTGACAAAGTTCTCATCAAACTGCTCTTGAACGGTAGCATCAGCTTTCTTGTATCTTACCCAGAATTCCTTGTTGATTGCATCAATTTCGTCTATCTCGTCCTCAGTCAAGTAATGGTAGCCGTGCAGTCTTATTTTCTCCTTTTCAACATCTTTCTCAAATTCAGCCATCAGGATTTGCAGCTTTGTTTCAGATGGCTTTTCTGTCCCTATGTACTTTCTGATTTGCTTTCTTCTGCCCGCGGCTATTGGAATGTTTTCTGCAAGGTAATAATAGGTATTCTGCCCCTGCTTCCGTTTTGATAAGTAGGCCATAAAACTATGTTACTCAAAACTATTTAAAAACCCATGAGTAACAACATAAAATGAGTAACAAATCCCGCTAAATTGGACTAAATTTTATGTTTTTTCCTGCTTCTGCTCTTTTTCGCAGCCCTTGCCC
>JAGVWD010000025.1 GCA_018304445.1 Candidatus Iainarchaeum sp.
TCCAGGCTTTTGTTGTTTCTTCCGAGCCGCACTTCTTCGCCAAAATCGCAGGCATATTTGTAATAGGATTGGGGCTGCTGAACATAGTGGATTTCTTCAAAAAGGGAAAACTGATAAATCTCGGGCTTCCGAAAGCGAGCCTGCAGACGATTAAGGATTTGATACACAAGGCAAGCGTGCCTTCAGCATTTGTTCTCGGAGTGATTGTCGGGATCTGCTCATTCGGATGCACCGCGGGAATTTACATTTCAATCCTTGGATTGCTGGTAACGCGCGCGACTTATATGGAAGGCTTGTTCTACCTGTTTGTTTACAACCTGCTTTTCATCCTGCCATTGATTTTCATATTGTTCATAACGAGCAGCAGGAAGGTTGTTGAGAGGATAGAAACATGGGAGCAGCACGAGAAGAATTACATAAAATTGATTGCAGGGCTTTCAATGATAATTCTGGGGGCAGTGCTCCTGATGCTGGTTTATTAGGAGAGGCATAAAAATGAAATTTGCAATAATTCTGGCCGCATTTGCCCTGATTGCCCTGCTGCTTGTCAGCGGCTGCGTGAATTCAGATGATTCAAATGGCGGCTCAAAAACAGGGAATGCTGCATTGGCGGATTCAAATGCAGAAATTGACGGAAATGCAAATGCCGACGCGAACGCTGCAAAAGCAGGGGATTTAAACAGCCTCGCCGCGCAGTACATCATAAAATTAAAGTCCGAAATAATCCCCGCTGAGGGGAGCGATGCGAATTTTGGATTTAAATTTGACATCAACACTTTCAATGCGCTTGTGAAATACCGCTATAACATAAATCTGGATGCGGATGGGCAAAAAATACTTGAGGACGCGCTCAATATTGTGAGCCCGTGCTGCGGGGCAATTGTGCATAAATGCGACTGCGGGCACGATGCTGCACTTAAGGGAATGGCAAAAATTATGATAAAAAATTATGGCATCACTGATGCGAATGTTGTTAGGGAAAAGGCGCTTGAATGGCAGCATTATTTCTTCCCGCGCTACTTTATGGAAAAGGCGCTGAAGGAGAAAATTGCTTCAGGGGAAATTGACAAAAGCGTGCTTGATGAACTGCCAAACCAGATGGGGAAATGCTGAATATGAATCATAAAATACTTATGCTGCTGTGCTGCCTGGTCCCAATTGCAATAATTGCTGCGCTTTTTGTATTTGGCTTTGGCCAGAGTTATTTGTGGTTTGCTGTTTTGCTGCTTTGCCCGATAATGCATCTTTTCATGACGCAGGATATGCACGGCAAAAACAACAAAGAAAAGAAAGAAAAATGCCATTAGGGAAAGATAAAATGGATTACGGGAAATTTTTTCTCATTGTTGTGCTTGTTGCGCTGATAATTGCGCTTGCATCCGGGATGTGGGCCGTGCTCAATCCTGCAAATAATCAGGATGACTACCAGAAGGCATTAAGCGCGGAAAACCCGGAAGATATATGCATTGCGCCTTCGGGATATACGCAGGAGCAGTGGGAAGAGCACATGGGCCATCATCCTGACAGATATGCGCAATGCCCGGATTCAGGGAGCTGAAGATGCTTGGAAAGCTGTTTGACAAGATATCCGGGGGCAATATCCTTTACTATCCCGGGTGCCTGACTCATTTTGCGCTTCCGGAAATTGAGGAAAACTACATCAGAATCCTGAAGCGCATCGGGATAGACGCGATTGTGCTCCCGGAATTCAACTGCTGCGGAAGTCCGGTAAAACATGCAGGCTATAAGGAAGATTTTGAAAATTTGAAAAATAAGAATGCCGAGCTCTTCAGGAAATACGGCATCAAAAAAATAATAACAAACTGCCCCGCATGCTTTTTAACGCTTAAGAATTCCGGATTCAATGCTGAGCACATTGCGCAAACGCTTTATGGGAGAATGAATAAATTGGAGCAGGGAAGCGGAAAGGGGCCTATTGCTTACCATGACCCCTGCCATCTTGGGCGGCACAGCAAAATTTATGAGGAGCCGCGCGGCATTCTGAAGCGCATAGGCTATGAGGTTGCTGAACTTCCAAACAGCAGGGAAAATTCATTGTGCTGCGGCGCGGGCGCGGGCATGAAGGCAAACCATCCTGAAATTGCGAACAAAGCGGCAAAAAACTGCCTGCAGGGCTGCGCAGCAGAAAAGCTTGTTAGCACATGCCCCCTGTGCTATATGCATTTCAGGGAAAATGCGCCAAAGGGAATGGAAGTGCTTGAATTCAGCGAGGTCTTGGTATGAATCCGGAAATAATGCAGGAAATGCACAGGGCATTTGGGAAGAAATTCTCCGCCGAAAAGGAAGCCCTGCTTGCCTACAACAGCGATGCCTCGCAGGTGCGCGGAACTGCGCTTGCTGTCGTCTGGCCTGAAAGCAGGGGGGATGTGCAGGGGATTGTGGAATTCGCATTGAAGCATAAAATTGACATTGTTGCGCGCGGCGCCGGAACAGGGCTTGCGGGCGCAGCAGTTCCGCAGAACTCAATTGTTGTTGATTTGAGCAGAATGAATAAGATAATTGAAATTAATAAAAGGGAAAAATATGCAATTGTTGAGCCGGGAATTGTTGCTGCACAGCTGAACCTTGCACTGCAGAAATACAATTTATGCCTGCCTGTGGAGCCAGCCTCGCATAGCGTATGCAGCATTGCGGGCATGATTGCAACAAATGCCTCGGGATTGAGGGCAATGCGCTTCGGCAGGATGGAAGAATGGGTTATGGAAGCGCAGATAGTTGATGGTTCTGGGAAAATGCGCAAAACAAATGCTGAAGAAATCTGCGGCACTGAAGGAACTGTTGGGATAATTGTCGGGGCAAAACTCAGGCTGCATGAGGCAGTAATTGAGAAATCTGCCGATCTTGAGAAGTTTGATAGTTTGCATAAAATGCTTGAGCGGGCTGATGCACTGAAAAAAAATGCAAGCATCCTTTCATTGGAAGTTATGAATCCGATTGCTGCAAAAACAATGGGGCTTGATTCATGCTACTATCTGCTTGCGGAATATGACAATGAAAGCGGGGCATTGAAAAGCGGGGAAATGAAAAAGGCAAAATCATTGCGAATCGGGCTTTGGCCCAAGCTAGCAAGCGCTGGCTTTTCGGTAATTGAAGATCCGCAAGTGGCAGAAGAAAAAATAACTGGATTTGCCGAGTTCATAAATGCAAGCGGATTGCCCTTTTTTGCGCATATTGCCGATGGCACATTCCATGTGCTGCTGAAGCCTGAACAGAAAGGCACCCTGGAAGCGCTTTATGGGAAAGTCAGGGCGCTTAATGGGAATGTGAGCGGGGAGCACGGGATTGGCATAACAAAAAGGGAATTTGCCGATGCCAGAATAAAAAATAGAATTAAAAGGCTCAAGGAAAAATTAGACCCGAAAGGAATATTCAACCGGGGGAAAATAATATGAAGGCTGCAGCAAAGGAAGGTATCGGAAACGCAGTTTCTGATTATGAGAAGTGCAGCGAGTGCGGATTGTGCAAGGCAAACTGCCCTGTTTACAAGGCGCTGCTTGATGAGAGCGTAAGCGCACGCGGAAAGGCGAAACTGATGAAAGGAAGAATTTTAAGCGGGATATTCTTTGTTTGCACGCTCTGCAAGGCCTGCAAGCAGCTTTGCCCTGCAAATCTGGACCTTGATTTTGAAGGCGAAAGGGAAAGGCTTATTGCAGATGGGAAGGAAACTGATTCAAACAAGAGGATGATTGGGAACATAAGGAAATACGGAAATCCCTTCGGGAAAGCGGGGGAAAGGCCGAAGGAATTGCACTGCTGCTGAGGGAAAAAATGGATGCAAAAATAAAATATTCCGGAATATTTGCTGTTTCCGCAATTGGCATTTATCTTCTCTTCGGAATTTTCACAGGGCTGATTGAAAATCCCTTTTTCAGGGTTGGCGGGATGATTGAAAAAACAATCTGGGATTATGCGTTTCTTTCCGCATTTTCTGCGCTTTTCGGGATTGTGGTTTCCCTGATTGTTTACAATAGTGAAATAAAAAAATCAGGGAAAACAGCGGGCGCATCAGCAATCTGCGGCTCTGCCGCTGGCTTCCTTGCAATAACATGCCCCTTCTGCAATCTTCTCATATTTTCGCTGCTGGGAATTTCCGGGAGCTTTGCAGTCTTTGCGCCCTACAGGCTTGAGCTGAGAATAATAAGCATCGCGCTCATGCTTGTTGCAGTTTATTTCTCATTTTCATCAATCAGAAATGTTAAAAAGAGGGAAATGCTAAATAAAAGGGGGTGCGGAAATGAAAGGCATTTATGACATAAAAAATGCTGCAATTGCAGGCGGCATAATAGTCACAGTGTTGTACGTAATTTGTGCTGCGGCATTTGCAATTGCGCCAGAGCAGGCACTTAAACTCGCAAGGATATGGATGCATGGCGTTGCATTGCTTCCTGTGGAAGCAATCAGAATCACCGCCTTGCAATTTGTTGCTGGCTTGATTGCAAGTTTTATTGCCGGCGCGGTAATCGGCATAGTATTCGCTGCGGTTTGCAAGTATGTATGCTGCAAGGAGAAGTAAATGGCAGAAATTGCAAACCTCAAGTGCCCCTATTGCGGGGAAGTGCAGGGCATCGAAATTCCAAAAGGAAAATGCCTTGCATTCCACATTTGCAGTAAATGCGGCAGGCTCATAAAAGCGCCGAAGGGCTCCTGCTGCGTTATTTGCGCATATTCAGACAAGAAATGTGAAGTAAGTGTAAGGTAGAGGGTTGGTCTTATGGGAGAGAAAAAGAAAAAGCAAGGATGCTGCGGATAAATGGTAAATATGGCAAGGGATAATTTAAAGAAGATTTCAATAGGCGTTACGGGAATGCACTGCGCCTCGTGCGCATTAACCATCGAGCGCTCGCTCTCCCGCGCAAAGGGCGTTAAAAGCGCAAATGTGAATTTCGCGAATGAGCACGCCAATATTGAATTTGACCCTGCAAAAACAAATGAAACTGAATTGATAAAGGCTGTGAAGAGAACGGGCTATGGGGTGATTGAGGCAACTGAAGACCACAAGGAATTGGAAGTGGGGAAAGCAAAAAAAGGAATTGCAAGCGCAAAATTCAAGGTAATTGGCATGCATTCCCCGCACTGCGCGGGCATTGTAAGCAGGGCGCTTTCAAAAACTAAGGGAATTTTGAAGTATGATGTGGATTTCCCGAATGAACGCGCAGTAATAACATTCAACCCTGCGATTGTTGATGCAAATAAAATAACAAAAGCGATAAAAAATTCAGGCTATGAGGCGTTTGAGGAGAAGGAGGAATTTGTTGATCGCGAGCGAAAAGCAAGGGAGCATGAAATAAATACGCTGAAAATTAAGTTTGTGATTGGGGCAATTCTGAGCATTCCGATTTTCATAGGCTCCTTCCCTGAATTCTTCGGGTTTGCCCCCGCAATATTGCAGAATCCGCTCCTTCTGCTGATTCTCGCAACTCCGGTCCAGTTTTACGTGGGCTGGCAGTTTTACAGGGGCGCGTGGATTGCGCTGCGCAATTTCACTGCTGACATGAACACGCTTATTGCTGTTGGCACTTCCGCAGCATACATTTACAGCGCGGCCGTTGTTTTTGTTCCGCAGATTTTTGCGGAGCAGGCTAAATTGTATTTTGACACCGCAGCAATAATCATCACATTGATTGTGCTTGGAAGGCTGTTTGAGGCAATTGTAAAGGGAAAAACCTCCGAAGCAATAAAAAAATTGATTGGTTTGCAGGCGAAAACCGCAAGGATTTTGCGCAAGGGAAAGGAAGTTGAAATTCCGATTGAGCGGGTTAAGATTGGGGACATTGTTGTTGTAAGGCCGGGGGAAAAAATCCCTGTTGACGGGATTGTGGTTTCAGGATTTTCTGCGGTTGATGAGAAGGTAATTACAGGCGAAAGCATGCCTGTTGACAAGAAGCAGGGGGATATTGTAATAGGCGCAACGCTCAACAAATCAGGTCTGCTGAAATTCAGGGCGACAAAAATAGGGAAAGACACGATGCTGATGCAGATAATAAAGATTGTTGAGGAGGCGCAGGCATCAAAGGCGCCAATACAGAGGCTTGCGGACCTTGTTTCGGGCTATTTTGTGCCTGCTGTGATTGCAATTGCAATAATTGCATTCGCGCTCTGGATGCTGTTGGGAATGGGATTCCTTTTTGCGCTTGCAATATTCATTGCTGTTCTCATAATTGCATGCCCCTGCGCTCTGGGGCTTGCAACACCTACAGCAATAATGGTCGGAAGCGGGAAGGCGGCTGAGCACGGCATATTGATTAAAAGCGCGGAGGCGCTTGAAACCGCGCACAAATTGACAACAATTGTTTTTGACAAAACAGGAACGCTCACAAAAGGCGAGCCCGCTGTTACTG
>JAGVWD010000040.1 GCA_018304445.1 Candidatus Iainarchaeum sp.
AGAAAAAGAAATTAGGGAGCAAAAGCAGGAAATAGATGAATTGATCCCGAAATTAGTGGAAATGCAGAAAACAGGCTACGAGGAGCAGAAGGCAACATTGTTTGAGGGAATAAAGGGGGTTAAGGCGGCGATGACTGACATAGTCAACATGCTTGAAAAAGGGGAAAGTTATGATGTTTTTACGCTTGGCGAGGAGCTCGGAAGGGAAGATGTAATTCTTTTTTTCAAAGCATACCATGCCCAAAGGCTCAGGAAGAAAATCAGGATAAGGCTCATTACAAACAAAAAAGCCAGCGAGGCAATGAGAAAATATCAGATGTATCCGTTAATGAAATTGCGCATATCAGGGCAGACAATGCCGACAGGAATTTTCATATATGCTGACAAAGTGCTAACTCTTATTTGGGGAGAAAAACCAATTGCCGTAATTGTAAAATCAAAGCTTCTGAACCAGAGATACAGGGAGTTTTTTGAAGAGATGTGGAAGGGCGCAAAAGCAGGCTAGAAGCTATTTTCCAGTCCAGTGCACGGTTCTTTTTTCAATCCACACGAATACGGTATTTACTATAAATCCAAGCACACCGGCAATGATGATTGCTGCATACATCTCCGGAATCCTATAGACAAGCTGCGCATCTATTATCCTGCGCCCCAGGCCGAAATTTGTGCCTATGAACATCTCTGTAACAATTATGATTATCAGCGCCAGGCTTACAGCAATGCGCATTCCTGCAAATGTGCCTGGCAGGGCATCAGGGAATATTACCTTTGTGAAGAGCTTTGTTTTGCCTGCCTTCATTATTTTTGCAGCCATTATGCGGAGCTTGCTTGCATGATGCACCCCATACATCGTATTTACAACAATTATCAGTGCGCATGCGAAGGCGGTAACTGCAATTTTGCTTTCATCGCCAATCCCGAAAAATAGCATGAACAGCGGGAACATTGCTGTTGCGGGAAGGCTCCTGAAGAAATCAACAAAAAATTCCAGCGAATAATAAATCTTGTCAGAATAGCCCATTACCAGCCCCAGGGGAATTCCAATAATTGCGGCAAGTGCAAAACTGACAAGCATCCTGTATAATGTGGCAAAAATATCTGGCCATATTGTAACGCCTGCTTCAGCGCTTGCGAGCAGCTCAACAAGCTTAAGCGCAGTTTCGTAGGGGGTCGGCAGGAACAGCGGATTTACTATGTTGAGCAGCGAGGCAATCTGCCAAAGTACCAGAATCGCAATTGGCGAAACCAGAATCAATAATTTTTTCCTTTGCATTATTTCCTTCCTGATTCAAATGCCTTCAGCACCGAATTGCGCAGCGCAAAGAATTTCTTTCCCAGGCGCATTTCCATTTTTCTCGGCCTTGGCAGGTCTACATTTATTATTTTTGCAATTCCCGCAGGCCTCTTGCTTAATACAACCACCCTATCGGCAAGATAAATTGCCTCATCCAAATCGTGTGAAACAAACAGGGTTGTTTCCTTTTTTTCTGTTTTGCCAAGAATATCAAGCAGCGCATCCTCCATTTTCAGGGTTGTTGTGTAATCCAACGCAGAAAATGGCTCGTCCAGAAGGAAAACTTCAGGGTCAAATGCAAGCGCCCTTGCAATTGCAGTTAATTGCTTCATGCCCCCGGAAAGCTCATAGGGATATTTGTCCCTGAATGCAAGAAGGTTGATTTCCTCAAAGTGGATTTTTTTAAGCACATTTTCAGCAATTGCCTCCCTGTTTGAATCCATGTTCTGCGCCTCAAGCGCAAATTCCACATTCCCTGAAACAGTGCGCCATGGGAAAAGGCTCTGGTTGTAATCCTGAAAAACAAATCCTATCTTTGAATGCGCCGGGGGCTTGCCATTTATCAGTATGCTGCCTTTTGTGGGGCTTTCCATCCCTGAAAGAATATTCAGCAAAGTCGTTTTCCCGCAGCCATTGGGCCCGAAAAAGGTTATGAACTCGCCGGATTTCACTTTGAGATTCAGATTATCAAGCACTTTCAGCGCGCCAAAGCTCTTGCTTAGCTGCTCAATTGCAATTTCACTCATTTTTATCCAGTTAATAGTGCTACTGAACTAGTTTAAAATAGTTGCGCAGAATTTGAGCAAATCGCCGGCAGGCAAATTCCAAAAATATATAAACTTCCTTGCACTATTATTTCCTTATGGCTTTTGATATCCGCAGGCTTGAAGGCGTTATGGTTCCTCTGGTTACTCCGCTTAATGAGAAGGAGGAGCTTGATGAGAAGGCGCTTGAAACCCTTATTGAGCACGTTATGGAAGCGAAGGTTCATTCTCTTTTTGTGCTTGGGAATACCGGGGAATTTGCCTCCCTCACGGGGGATGTGAAGGAAGCGATGATGCGCAAGGTAAAGGAGATTGTTGACGGGAAAATGCCTGTGTTTGTGAATGTTTCAGATGTCAGCACAAAGCGCGCAATTAAGGGAGCGAAGATTGCGGAAAGCGTTGGATGCAATGCAATAGTTGTCTGCCCCCCATATTTTTACCATCTCACCCAGGATTCGCTTATAGAACATTATGAAAGGATTGCGCAGGCAGTAAGCCTGCCTGTTGTACTCTACAATATCCCACAGTACATAATCTCTGAGTTGAATATTGAAACAGTGAAAAAGCTTGCAAAAGACAAGCGCGTAATAGGCATAAAGGACGCTTCGGGAAACACCTCATATATTGAGAATCTTGCAATTTACTTCAAGAACGCGCCCTTCAGGATTTACCAAGGGGATGAGAGGAATATTGAGGCGGCGCTGATGACTGGCGCAAACGGATTCTCTGCAAGCCTTTCAAATTTATATCCGCAGCTGTTTGTTGATTTGTGGAATGCGTTTGGAGAAGATGACGGATTGAAAGCTCATGACCTGCAGGAAACTATCCGCTCATTCGGGAATATTTACGGACTGACGCGCAACAAGATACAGGCAGGATTGAAATATGCGCTCAGTCTGAAAGGAATTTGCAAGCCAATTGTTTCTGAACCCCTTCCTGAGCTTGACAAGTTCGAGAAATTCGAGATTGAAAGGATTTTGCAGCAGTATGACGTAAAGTGCGCGCACAAGCGCGAATGATGATTTTGTTAAAACAAATTATTATGCTTTCATTGCCTTTGCAATCTTTTCAGGCAGTTCATCAAGCTTTTTCTCAATCCCACCAAGGTTCTTATCAATCTTATCAAGATAAACAACTGCTTTTCCAAATTGGTTCATTTCAAGCGCATGGCTCACCCTTATTTCATCTGGAACTTCCAGAGAATCATCAAATTCAGGCCCGATAAGGGCAGGATTTTCCGCAAGCTCAGGCATTTCCCTTTTAAGCCTTTCAACAAACGCAATTATATCTTTTCTTTTGCCCTTAAGAAGCACCTTGACATTCCCATCCTCTGTGTTTACAGCTCCCCCCTTGAGATTTGTTTCAAGCAGGCGCTCCATTACAAACGCCCTGTAACCAACCTCCTGCACTTTATCCTTGATATAAAAAACAGCCTTGGCCATGGAAACATAATAGCCCAACCTATATAAAAAGATATCTTTTTTTTCGGTATTTGACGAATATAAAAGGCGAGAACAAATAAGCCGATTATTCCAAAAAAGTTCATAGGCAGTGTTCTTTTTCAAGCAAGAAAGATTAATAAAAAAGTCTATAAATAAGCTTGCTCTATTAGTATGCAAATGCCAAGTAGCAAAATACTTTCAATAAAGGCGCGGCAGGTTTTTGACTCGCGCGGAAATCCCACTGTTGAAGCTGTTGTTCATACTGCTGATGGGATGTTCAATGCAATTGTTCCCAGTGGTGCAAGCACTGGAAAATATGAGGCGCTTGAGCTCCGCGACAGGGGAAAGGCATTCCACGGGTTGGGCGTTCAGAAAGCAGTAAACAATGTGAATAAAATTATTGCAAAAAAGCTTGTGGGAAAGGATTGCACAAAACAGAAGGAAATTGATTCCGCGCTCATTAAGCTTGATGGAACTGCAAACAAATCAAAACTCGGGGCAAATGCAATTCTCCCGGTCTCAATTGCATGCTGTAAGGCGGCAGCCAGTGCGCAGGGAATGCCTTTGCACAAATACATTTCAAAAATTGCGAAAACAAGGTCCAAACTGCCTGCTCCGCTGATTAATGTCATAAACGGCGGAAAGCACGCAAGGGATTTCCTTGATTTCCAGGAATACATGTTCATGCCCTCTGCTGGCAAATTTTCAGAAAGGCTCAGAATGGGAGTTGAGATATTTCATGAGCTGGAAATGGAGATACAGCAGCGCTATGGCAGAAACACAACAAATGTAGGGGATGAAGGGGGCTTTGCGCCTCCGATAAAGCCTGCGGGAAAGCCCTTTGAGCTGATTGAAAGTTCAGCAAAAAAGCTCGGCTATGCGGGAAAAATAAAACTCGCGCTTGATGCTGCTGCAAATTCATTCTGGAGGCAGGGCTATTACGTGCTTGAGCAGAGGCGCTACTCGCCGAATGCATTGCTCGCATATTATGAGAAGCTGGCAAACGAATTTTCATTATTCTCAATTGAAGACCCGTTCCATGAGAACGCCTGGGATGAATTTGCCGCCCTTACAAAATCAATAGGTCGGAAAACGCTTGTTGTGGGGGATGATTTGCTTGTCACAAATCCCGCGCGGATAAAAAAGGCGGTTGAACTGAAGGCATGCAATGCATTGCTGCTAAAGCCAAACCAGATTGGAACAATTACAGAGGCTATGGACGCAGCAAGGCTTGCAAAGAAAGCAAAATGGGAAGTGATTGTTTCGCACAGGAGTGGGGAAACTGAGGATTCATTCATTGCTGATTTTTGCGTTGGATTGGGAACAGGCTACTGCAAGTTTGGGGGCCTGAGCAGAAGCGAGCGCCTGAGTAAATATAATCAATTATTGCGCATTTCAGAGAAATTATAATTCAATCAGTTCCTTCGGGGCTTTTGTAATTCGTTCGCAATTCTCTTTTTTCACAATCACATCATCCTCAAGCCTTATGCCGAATTTTTTAGGAATGTAGATTGCAGGCTCTATTGCAAGGGCATTGTTCTGCTGAAGCGCAGGGCTTTTTGTGCTTAGTGATGGAAAGTCATGCGCCTCTATTCCAATCCCATGCCCTATCGCATGGGGCATTTTTTCATTTAGATTTTTTTCAGCAATTTTATAGAGTCCGGAGGGTTTTGCATTTTGCTTTATTGAAGAAATTGCAGCATTAAGCGCATTTGCGACCTTCGCATAATTTTCTTTCTGCTCTTCACTTGCTTTTCCAATTGCATAGCAGCGCGTGAGGTCTGAGCAGTAATTCTCATATGAAACGCCAACATCCATCAGCAGCAGGTCCCCGCGCCTTAGTTTCCTGTTTCCCGGAACATGGTGCGGAACTGCTGAATTCTCCCCGAATGCAACAACAGAGGGATAGGCCTCAAGGCAGCTGTGCATTATCATTTGCTTGTTAATCTCATTCAATATTTCAATTTCACTCATGCCCGCTTTCACAAAGTTTTCAATATGCCTGTAAATCCCAAGCGTTATTTTGCACGCTTCCTTTATTTTATTTATTTCGGCATTATTTTTAACTGCGCGCAATTTTCCCAAAGTTTCGGAAACATCAATGAATTTTTTATTTTTCAGCAGTTTTTTGAGCGCAAGGAAATTTGAGTGCGGGTAGCAAGAAAAATTAACCCCTATGCGCTTTCCACTCAGGTATTTTCTGAGAAGCGCATGCAGCTCCTTCTCCGAGGAGAATCTTTTCTGTATAATGCTGCTGTGCTTTAGGGCATCATCAAACTTGGATGCAAGCAGTATTTGTTTCCCCATCTTCTGCACTATTAAAAAATCAGAATTGAAGTGCAGTTTAGGGAGCTGCGAGAAATAATAAAAATTCGCATCTGCGCAGTTCTCGGAATTTCTGAAAAGTATGCAATCAACCTTGCTGAAAACTTCCGAAATGGGCATGCATTCCCTTCATTTCCTTCTTATGCGCCTGAAGCCTGAGCAGGGAATTATTTCCAATTTGCCCTTTCTCTCAATCTTGTCGAGCAGGAGATTCAGTCCTATGTTGTCTGAGGCAATGTGCCCGGCAATTACAACGCTTATGTTGTGTTTTTCTGCCTCTTTCTTTATTTCCTCGGAAATGTGCATTTCAACTGTTGTGCCCACTCCGTTGTTTGAAAG
>JAGVWD010000041.1 GCA_018304445.1 Candidatus Iainarchaeum sp.
GCGGGCATCACGATGATGTTCACTGCGACGCTTGTTTAACAAGAACTAGATTGCCCCTAATTGCTTTAATCTCAATATTCCTGGTGGTTCGGATGCGTTGGGTCTGCAAGCCATTTCTCCAAATTCCAGGTGTTGCCTATCTTTATGAATCTCTGCCCGCGGTAAGATGCCGTTTTGCCTTTTGTGTTTAGTATGCTCAGCGGCAGGCCGATTCCGCCGTTTTTTCTCATTACAAAGCCATCAAACACGCTTAATTTGCTTTTCAATTGCATAGTTGCCCCAAATCAATCAGAATTTGAATTTCCCTTTTGGTTTTTCCGCGGGTTTGCTTTTCTCATACTCAAGAAGCGCCTCTATTGCTGCCTCCAGCAAAATGCGCTGCCTTATGCCCTTCTCCTTTCCATATGCCTCCTGGAGGTTTTTTATCATCTCTTCCATCTGAAAATACATTTTTACCACCTCAATCGGCCTGCTGGCCCTTGAAATAGGCAAACACAATTATGACAAAAATTTCAGCAATCGCTAAAACAATTGCTGCATTAAGGCTTAAAAAGCGATTCGCTATGAGGGGCAATGCAAACGCAATCACGCTCAGCGCAGCCCTCGCAAGCGTTTCCCTCCTGATTTCCTCTGAACTCTTTGCGCCCTCCTCAAACAGGTAATGGGAATGCTTGTAAGCAAGAACCGCGGCAATTCCGCAAAGCACAACAAGCAGTATCAGCAGCAATGGCGCCTCAACGATTGCCTGCCCGAACAATAATTTCGCAATGTTTGTGAGGAAGTGCTGCATTGTAAGGCCTGCCGCAATCACGCTGAACGAGCCTTTTATCCTGTTTGCGCACACCTGCACATTCACCTTGTATGTGCCCTCCTCAAGCGGCTCGTATGTTATCAGCCCTTCGGCATCCGAATCTTCAACGACCTTCTTGTGCTGCCAGGTGATTTCCGCCCTTGTGCTTTTTATCGTGCCAAGCATGGGGTGCTTTGCCCTTATTTCCACTTTCTCGCCTATTGAAACCTCTTTTGTAATGTCAATTGAAATCACATTGCTGTTTATGTCTACAGGGTCAGTCAAATCGTATTTTATCTCCTGGCCGTCATTCACGCAGTCATTGTCGGAATCAGCATCCTCGGGGTCGGTATGGAATTTCATTATTTCATCCTCGTTGCATATTGCATCCTCGTCAGTGTCAATGCATTCAGTGAATATGAACGGGCAGCCCTCATCAACCAATCCGTCCTGGTCGTTGTCTATTGAATCGCCGCATTTCTCCTTTGGGGGGTCATCGCAGCTTTCATCAATTAGTCCATCGGCATCATTGTCAATAGCATCCCAGCAGATCTCCCCGCAGCCCTCATCGATTTTCCCGTCGGCGTCATTATCCAAGCCGTCAGCGCATATTTCCACGCATTCCGGGTCATCAGCATCTGTCCGCCCATCGGCATCGTCATCAACTGCATTGTTGCATATCTCCCCGGAAAGTATTACCATTGTTATGCCTGCCGAATTGTTGTTCTCATTGCTTTCGTCAACGCTGTTCGCTGAATCCGCAAGGGAAAATACTTCAACCAGGTCCTCCAGGCCTGCTGTTGAAAGGCTGAACTGGGAATTGTGGATTGTAGCAGCTGCAAGCGTTGGCACGCCGGCATTTGTTATTGTGGTTTCAACAGACAATTTCCTCCTGTAAACATAAAGGTTGGAAGTGCCTGCTGCTTTTGAGCCCATGTTCCCAACATCAGCCGCCATTGCCGCGCTCTGGCCCCTGATTATCGACCTTGGGTATGAAACTGCCCTTATGTGCAGGTCCGGCTTGTCCGTAATGTTCAGCGTCAGCGTGCCTGTGTTATTGTTCTCATTATCCTCATCAACTGCGTTCCCTGAATCAGCATAAACCGTGTATTCCACATTTCCGCTCTTCCCTGAAGTGTCTATTGAGAATTCAATTGCCTCTGTGTCCCCGGAATTTGCAGCGCTGCATAATGCTGCACTTACCTGCTGCCCCAATTCATTTGTGCAGGATTTTGCTGCCGATAGGTCTTTTGTTTCCAAGGCCAGCCCTGCAGATGTAAGAAGTATGCTGAATGCCTGCTGCACGACAGCAATGCCGAGGTTCTTTATTGTTGCTGTGAGCTTTACTATTGCCCCCGGAATTGGCTGCAGGCTGTCCGCAATGAATGAAACCAAACTCAAATCAGGTTTGTTTGTTGAAACCGTAAGGACTGCACTTGCCGAGTTGTTGGTTTCATCGCTTTCATTCAGTATATTTGTTGAATCAGCAAGGGCTGTAAATGTTATTGCGCCTGAATCCGCGGATGAGACGCTGAATTCAAGCGTTGTGCTTGCTCCGGGGGCAAGGTCGGGAACTGTAATAATCTGCACTGGCGCCCCTGATTTTGACAATGAAACATAGAAGCTTCCTGTTGCATTTGCCCCGTTGTTTTCTACTGTAACGCTTAACTGCGAGCCCTGGCTCCTGCTTACTGCTGCGGGGTTGAAGGAAGCTGAGATGACTGCAATGTCCACGCCTGTTGCAGAAGTAACAGCAAGCCCTGCCTGCTGCTGGTTGTTTGTTTCATCCGCTTCCGGAATTGCGTTTGCGGAATCTGCAAACACTGTGAAGATCACGCTGCCTGAAAGGCTTGATGTTGAAATATTTGTGAACTGGATTGTTGAGGATGCATTGGCGCCCAGAGAGGCGATGTTTTGCGTCTGCAATGGAGTGCCTGTTGCGAGCCCCTGGTATAATGCAACAGCGAAGGGGGAGTTTATTGCAATTGAGGAATTGTTTTTTATTGTTGCGGTTATATTTACTGCCGTTCCCTGCGCAACCGAACTTCCGGGGGATAACGCAACAGATTCCACAATCAAGTCTATGGAACTTGAAGGCAGGCCTGAGCAGCCCAGTGTTAAATCATTAAGTTTTGGCGTAATGCTTGCATCCGATGTTTCGAGCAGCGCCTCTAATTCAGCATATCTTCCTATCTGGTTTGAAAGGCTTGCAGTGCCTGCCGTATAATATTGCGTCCATGCTGCTGACGCAAGCCCTGCAAGCGTGTTTGCCGCCCTTAGCCTTACTTTCACTTCAGTTCCTGCAGGCTTTTCAGCATTAAATGAAAGCGCATTATGGCTGCTCTGCTGCCCGGAGTCAAAATAGAGATTTAGCGTGCCTGATGTTTGGGAATCCGTTATCCTCACGCTTCCCGGATAGTTTGCAGTATCCACTTGATTCCTGCTGCCTGAGTCCCACTCCTCTTTTGTTGTCCATGTTTTTCCCGAAGGGCATGTTCCTGTTGAAGGGGCAATAACGGTTGCGGTAGCGCTTGCGCCGTCAGTTGCTGAGAGATTGTCAGTTACTGTAAGGCTTACAGTATAAACGCCTGCAGATGAATATGTGCCCTGCGCAGCTGTGCCGCCTCCTGCCTGCCCGTTGCCAAAGTTCCAGGCGTAGCTTGTTATTGTTCCATCAGGATCATAGCTTGCGGAGCCGTCAAATGATATTGCATTGCCCGCAAAGCCCTCTGCGTTTGTTGGGGAAATTATTGCAACAGGGCTCAGGTTTGTTGTGCAGTTGCTTGTGTCTATTGAACAGCCTGATGCACAGCCCAGCGTTCCGCCAGTGAAGCCGTAATCAGTGCAGGTTTTTCCCCCAAAATCAGTTCCGTCGCATTGCTCCCCGGGATTGATCCTGTTGTTGCCGCAGGTTGTGCAGTTGCTTGTGTTGAATGAGCATGAGCTGCATCCCAAGATCCCTGAGGCATAATCGTCAAAATCAGTGCATTGCTTTCCACCCAAATTGCTTCCGTCGCATTCCTCCCCTGCATCTATTGCATTGTTGCCGCATCTTGTGCAGTTGCCTGTATCTATTGCGCAGCTTGCTGAGCAGCTCAGCGTTCCGCCTGCAAAGCCGAAATCAGGGCAGGTTTTTCCTCCAAGGTTGCTTCCGTCGCAGGTTTCCCCTGAATTAATAGTGCCATTGCCGCAGTTTTCTGCTTTTATGCATCCGGAAGTGTTTAGCGAGCAGTTTGGATTGCAAGACAGGCTGCCAAAAACAAAATCATCAATATCAGAGCAGGTTTTTCCACCCAAATTGCTCCCGTCGCATGTTTCTCCAGTATTGATTGTTCCGTTGCCGCAGCCCCCTGGAGTGCCGCCTGTGCACTGGCTTGTATCAAAACTGCATGATGCGCAGCCCAATGAGCCTCCGGTAAAAGAATCAAAATCCGTGCATGCCCTGCCTCCCAAATTGCCCCCGTCGCAGGATTCCCCGGAATCTATTGTTCCGTTGCCGCAGTAGGGCGGCGGGGCTGTGCAGTTTGAAGTGTTGAGCGAGCAATTTTGGCAGGTTAATGTTCCACCTGTGAAACTGTCAAAATCAGAGCAGGTTTTTCCCCCTAAGTTGCTTCCGTCACAGGTTTCCCCGGAATTTATTGTTCCGTTGCCGCAATTGCCATCTCCGCCGCCTCCGCCAGCGCCAGCACCTGTTGCTGTGCAATTCAGTGTAACATCTTTTAGCAAGGGAGTAGCGGACATATCGCTTGAGAGTGTTGATTCAATCCTTGCGTATCTGCCGGTCTGGCCTATGTTCAGAAGATTGCCAGTAAACCAATTCGCGCTTTCAAGCTCTGTTGGAGTGTTTGCGCTCTTGAATTTGAAGCCCACGCTTGTGTTTTGTGAAACCTGTGAATTCCAGGTAAGGCTGTTAAATGTTGATTCAACTCCTGCATCATAGTCCGCGTGCCATTTGCCAGGCGCATTGTACTTGCCTGTGCTTATTCTTATTTCGTCAATGCTGCCAGTAAGCCCGCTATAATAGCAATTGCCGGACCAATAGCAACTTTCTACTTGCCCGGCCACAAAAGACCGTGATTGAAAACCAAGGGTAACGTTTGCTACTGCGCCGCCTCCGAGAGGGCTGCCATTGCCTGTTGCAGAAAGATACATTGTGCCAACGTCCAAAGTGGTTGAACCGCACACTATAGTGCCTGTCCTGCTCCAGCCTGCACTTATTACAGATCCTTGTGCTTGGGAGATGCTATTGCTGAATATTCTTTGCCATCCAGAAGTGCACTGGATATTTCCTTGTGCATCGGGATATGCATATGTCGTGTATAGCTCGAACATAAATTTTTTTGTTCCCTCATTGTCTACGGCTTGTATCGACCACCCAGGCTCGCACCAAATAGGCCCTCCGCAGCCTACCCCTACAATATATCCTGATGCCAACCCATTAAGCTTTACAGATACTGAAAAATTATCATTAGCAGTCGGACGTATGGGAAACCCGCCAAAATCAACCTTTGTGTTGCCACTAAGATTGAGTGTCCCAGATCCCCAGCTATAGGAGCCGCTGATAGTGCCGTTTCTATCAAAATCGCCTGAGCTGTGCGCTATGTTTCCGCCACCCTCATCAAACTTCCATATTCCTTCTGTGGCTTTTTTCAGCACAAGAGAGCCTAGCACGGATGATGGATCAACGTTCTCGCCTATGCCCGAAGCCCAGTCGAACTGCGAGGTCCAGGTTTTCGGGCAGGCCTGCGCAGAAGCGAAGGAAAGCGCAATAACTATGAATAATAAGATTGCTGAAACTCTGCGAAAATTATATGTTTTCCTGTGCTGAATTTTGTCTTGCATTTTAAGATAAATAAGGTGTTTTATATATATAATATTTTACTTCAGCCTCTTCTGCAGGCCTGCAATGACTTCCAGGTCAATGTGCTTAATAAGCGCCTTTCTTTGCGAGATAGCATAGCCCTTCGGGGTTTTTTTGAAGAATCCTCCCGGCAAAAAAAGCCAGCCCTTGTGGGGGACTTTCCACGCGATGTAGAATTCTGCCCCTGCGCGGGCGCACCATTTGTAAAGCTCATCCATCTGCGCAGTTGTGATGTTCAAATGCTCCTTGTCCCAGGCCTTGCACTCGAATGCAAGCTTAACTTTCGGGGCGAGCGCAACAATGTCCGGGCAGGGAAGCGATGTTTTCCCAGAGCCTGCAACGCGCACAACTGCAAAGCCCCTATCGTATAGGAGATGTATTAATTCCCTTTCGGCATTCGCGCCCTTTGCATAGTGTGCCAATTGCATCAATTGCTATAAGATAGGAACTATAAGTTTAAATGTTTGCCATCTGAACAGAAGGCATTACGGAAGGTTTTTAATATGTTGTATGACATATGTTTATGGTGGATGATATGAGTGGGAGTGTTAGGACAACCCTTGTTCTGGATATGTATGTTTTTGAGAAGCTGAGGCAGTTCGGAAAAAGGAATATCTCAAAAACTGCAAACGAATTGCTTGCAAAGGAGCTGTTCAAAAGGAGAAAAAGCATGTTTGGCGTACTGAAGGGAAGGGTTTCAGTAAAGGACATAAGGGAAGGAAAAGAGCATGAAGACTTATATAGTTGATACTTATGCGTGGATAGCATATTTTGAGGGAAATAAAAAATTCCTTAGCGAGATTGAGCAGAACATTTTGGAAACCCCGTCCATTGTTCTGGCTGAGCTCTCAAAGGTGCTGCTTGTAAAAAAATTTGATGGAAAAAAGATGGCTGAAATACTGGATTATGTTACGGAAAGCAGCATAATCCTTGAATTGGGAAAGGAGCAGGCAATTAGCGCAGGGCAAATATCTGCAGGCGAGGGGCTTTCATTAGTTGATGGGATAATTTACTCCTATGCTGCAAAAGACAGGCAATTGTTGACAGGAGACAAGCACTTTGAAAAAAAGCCGAATGCGAATTACATTGCTGCCATCAGATAGTGCTGATAACTGCTATGCGCGCGGGATTTTCATTTTTAGTTTTCTCGTTAGTTTAAGCCGCTTTGCTCTTGTATCGCGCATTTGTTGGTCTGCCTTCAACTTAGGCAAGTGTTGTTTTACTTCATCTATCCTCTCTTGCTCATCAAATACACGAGGCCTGAATTCTTCCGGGAGTATGCCTCCTCTTTTTTCTCTTTCTATGAATTCCTGGAGTTCCCTTTCTCTTTGGGCAATGCTGCGTTCCAATTCTTTTATCCACCTAAGCTGGTTCGCCATGCCAAAAACCCACCCTTTAAATAACTTTGTTATAAGTTATATTTATAACATTAGGATGTAATTTGATTTTTAATGCAAAGCGGCATTATTCTGAATTTGCAGGTTAGAACAAATTCGGGGAAATTCGAAATTTGCTCTTATGCAAAAG
>JAGVWD010000026.1 GCA_018304445.1 Candidatus Iainarchaeum sp.
GAATTACACTGCGCTCGCGCCCGTTGGCATAAGCGCCTATGTGCCTGCGGACGGGGAAATAATTGAAATGGCATACTCCGACTGGCCGGGCGATACTGCGCTTACAGTGAATGTAAAGGATTCAGGCAATAATGCAATTGAAAACGCACAAATCTATTTGAATGGAATTCTAATTGGGAATACAAATGCGCAGGGCGCATTAAGCAAGAGCCTTACGCTCAAAAAAGACACTTATGAGATAAAGGCTAAAAAGGACACAAGCGAAAAAACTGCCTCAATCACTGTTGTTGATTATTCAGCAATAACTGCAAATTTAGTTTTGGAAGATTCAACTGCAAGGGCGCTCAATTGGCTGCTTACGCATCAGGACAGCTCTGGGCAGATTGGAACGCATGCGGTATGGGGGAATGCGTTTGCGCTGATGGCGCTCAGCCTGTTTTCAGGTAATGACACTGTAAAAACAAATGCAATGAATTATCTCCTTGCAAACCAGGGGGATGACGCGGGCTTCGGATACCCCGGATTCGGAAGCGATGTGCTTCATACTGCAGTTTCAGCAATGGCGCTTATCTCGAATGGAAAACAGCTGCAGGAATTTGCGAAAAACGGTAAAACCTCAACAGAATATATGCTTTCAAACCAAATCAGCGACGGGGGCTTCGGATATGGGGCAAGCGATGTTGATACAACCTCATGGAGCGCGGTTGCGTTTGCGCAATCCGGACAGCAACAGCCAACGGTAAATTCAAAAACGCCGAAGGATTTTCTGTTAAGCGCCCAGAACAGCGATGGCGGCTTTCCATACAATGCGGGCGGGGCGAGCAGCGTAGAGTACAGCGCCGAAGCATTAATCGGGCTTAAGGCTGCAAATTATGCGAAGGATTCCAAAATAACAAATGCAATAAATTATCTGCGCGCAGGGCAAAGTGCGAATGGGTGCTTCTCAAATGCATACACAACTTCATTAAGCGCGATTGCGCTCATTGCATACGGGGAGGATGCGAATTCTGCAATTGCCTGCCTTAAAACCTTGCAATTAAGCGATGGGGGTTTCGCGCGTTCTGGAAGCACTGGCAATTCTGTTGATACTGCTGCCGCAATCATTGCAATTTCCGAAAAGACTTTCCCTTTGAGCACATCAAGCACGAGCTCTGATTCAAATGGAGTTGCGCCGCTTAACAGCGTTGTGAAGTTTGTTGTTCCCATTACAAACACAGGAAAGCACAAGGCTACAGATGTTTATGCGCAGATTCCGGGAATAAATGCAAATTGGATTCTGGAGGGGAGCTCCACAAGGTCATTTTCGGAAATAAATCCCAATGAGACAAAAAACGCGGTAATTTATGTGAAGATGCAGAGCGTTGGGGAAATCAACATAAGGGCCGAAATAACTGCAAACGAGCTTGTGGGCGCCGCATCAACAAATTACGTGAAGGTCCTGGTTGAGGCAATTACGCTCCTTGCGAGCATGTATGTTGACTCCATCACTCAGGGATAAGGGTATAATGCCCTTATAAAACATCAAGCACGCAAGGTTTGCAAGCAAAGTGTGCTTGATGTTTTAATGAACCCCAAGTTTGTTTCCCAGGTGAAAAAATGAATATTGTCGCGCTGAAGGTTTTTGCGGCTGTTGCTGCTATTTTTCTCGGGAGCGCGGCGATTACCCTTGTTATTGTAAATCCTAATGTGAATGCGTTTGCAGCACTTATTTTTGGGAACGGAGTGGGCGCGCAGGGCAATGGAAACAGCCTTGAAGCAGGATTGGCCGCAAACGGGAATTCCGCAGATGATAAAAATGCGGGCAGCGGCGCCGGCGCCAATGGAATTTCAAGCTCCCTTTCCTATGAGGTTATGGGCTTCACAAGGCTGGATGCTAATTTGCTTGCGGAGCAGGAAATTCCTGAATGCCCAAATTCTGCAGATTTAACAGTAAGGATAAGGAATTCTGGAAAATATGCCGCGGAGAAAATATCCATAGGCGCAAACTCCGGCCGCGGAAAGGGAAATAAAAATGAAATTGTGCAAATCCTCTGGGCAGGGGCTGGAGATTGCAATTTCGGCAGTAAATGCAAACCCTATCGAATTAAAAACAAATAATGCAGAATAATAAATGGATGCGGGAAAAATGGGAGCAATTGACCCTGGGCTGAATGTTGCGAATTTTTACGCGCTTGAGGCGCTTTATTTGCTCAGCAGGAAGGCAATAAGCAGGCGCAAGCTGATGCTGGAACTGGGATTGAGCGAGAGCAAGACCCGCACGCTGCTGCAGCATATGCAAGGAATAAAATACATAAAGCCAACAACGAAGGGATATGCCCTTACTGAAAAGGGGATGAAGGGCGCGCTGAAGCTGCAGGGAATAATAAAGGACATGAAAAGCATTGATTTGGGGAATCTAATAGATTCCAGGAAGGGATTTGCCCTGCACGCCAAGCATCTAAGGAGCGGCATGCGCACCTATGAGATAAGGGACATTGCAATCAAGGCGGGCGCAGAAGGCGCGCTGGTCCTGAGGGCATCGAACAACGGGCTGAAGTTTGTTGATCCCGCAACAAGGGAATACGAGCAGAAGCTGCACAGCATAGAAAGGCAGCTGAAGGGGCTGCGGAACAATGACACTGTAATAGTCAGCTTTGCGCAGAATGCAGAGAATGCAAAGGCGGGGCTTTGGAACATAATTGAGAATCTGATAAATGCGGGCTGAGAAAATGGAAAAGGAAAAAAAGAGAAGCGCGCACGCGGTTGCGGAGCAGCAGGAAAGGGCAAGGGAAAAGCAGGACGCCTCGCTCAAGGGAATTGCGCGCCTGTGGAGGGAAGCGAAAGCAAAAAAGGAATTGCGCAATTTTGCAATATTCGCTGGCTTGCTTTCTGCTGCAGTTGCGGGAAGGGTTGCACTGCAGTATGTCCCTTCGGTTGAGCCCATAATTCCATTTGCAGTTCTTGCCGGTTTGCTGCTCGGAGTGAAGGAAGGATTTACTGTTGGGGGCGCGGCCTACATAATCTCAAATTTCTTCATCTGGGGGTTGCAGGGCCCATGGACAGTATTCCAGGCAATTGGCGCGGCATTTCCAGGGGCATTTGCGGGAATTTTCGGGAAAGTAAAAAAGCCGAGCACTTGGGACCTTGTGTGGATTTCGCTTGCGGGAACGATATTTTTTGAAATAGTGATGAACATTTCCGGGGCGTTTATGGGCATCGGATTGCTGGGCGCGTTTTCAATATTCATGATTCCCCTGTATTTTGCCACTTCACTCCCATTTTCCATTACGCACATAATTACAAATGTAATATTCGCACGGGCGTTTGCTCCGCTGTTAAAATTAAGGAGGCATGAGGATGAACTCAAAATCATTAGCTATATTAGGCATAATCCTGATGGCACTAGTGCTAACATCAGGGTGTATAAAGCAGAGTGAAGATCCGCTTTCATTGGAAAAGGTGAATTTCCAGCTGCTGATTGAGGCAAATGGGGAGGAAACCTCGCAAAGCATTTCGGTTCCAAAAGGAACAAATGCGCTTGAGGCAATGAAAATGCTTGCTGACGTTAATTACTCAACCTCGGCATTCGGGGCGTTTGTAACATCAATAAACGGCATTGCAAATACTTCAGACAGCTACTGGCTTTTCTGGATTGAGGGGAAATTCGCTGAAAAGGCGATTGATGCATATTCGATAAACGGGGACACTGTCGTGATATGGCGCTTCCTGGATGCTGAGGAGAGCAAGAAATTCTGGGGAAGTTAATTGGTTTGAGTGAGGGAAAGAGCAGGGCAATATAATTGCAGCATTATATATTGCAGTTTATATTGCATCCTGCGCTTCCATACTGCGGATTAGTGGAAAGTATATGCTGCAGTTTATATTCACGCAGGGATGAAAGCAATCTGAATGCGCCTTGCCTGATGCCGATTGGCAAATCTAACTCATGTGAAACATATTTCTGATGAAAGTTTGCAAAGGAGCGTTTTTGCGCTTAAAAACTTTATTTTCCAAATATAAACTCCGCAATAATAAACCTTTATTAATGCTTCAGCAGTTTATATTTCAGAAACCTAATTTTTATTGCCTGAGGGAAGCGGAAAAATGAAAAAAGCGCAAAGCATCAAGTATGTCAAGAAGCGCGACGGGAGGACTGTAAAGTTCGACCCCTCCAATGTGGAAGAGGCAATTTTCAAGGCGGCGGTTGCTGTTGGCGGCCATGACCGGGAGATGGCAAAGGCGATTGCCGAAAGTGTTGAAAAGGAAGCCAATAAGCAGTTTTCCGGCGCAATTCCGAGCGTCGAGCAGATCCAGGATATTGTTGAGAATGTGCTCATAAAGGAAGGGCATGCAAAAACAGCAAAGGCATACATCCTCTACAGGCAGAAGCGCGCCGAGATGAGGGAAAGCGCGGCATTCCTTAAGAAAATAAACGGCATTGTGGACCAGTATGTTGTAAAGAGCGACTGGAGGGTTAGGGAGAACAGCAATGCCAATTATGCGCTTTCAGGGCTGCAGGCGCACATTTCTGGAGCCGTAATCGCGGAGTATGCGTTAAGGAACATTTATCCATCAGAAATAGGAAAGGCACACAGGGACGGGGATTTGCACATTCATGATTTGGGGAACGGAACCTTCTCAGGATATTGCGCGGGCTGGAGTCTGCACCAATTGCTTGAAGTTGGCTTCGGCGGAATTGCAAATGTGGTTTCGGCAAAGCCAGCAAAGCATTTGAATGCGCTGCTTGGGCAGATGATTAATTTCATTGGCACTCTGCAGAACGAATGGGCCGGGGCGCAGGCGTTCTCCTCTTTCGACACTTATCTCGCGCCATTTGTAGCAAAGGACAATCTTGACTACAAAAAGGTCAAGCAGTCAGTCCAGGAATTTGTTTTTGCAGCCAATGCCACTTCCCGCTGGGGAAACCAGGTTCCGTTTTCAAATATTACCCTTGATTGGAAAGTTCCCGAAGACATGCAGGCTGAGCATGTTCTTTATGGGGGGAAGCTATTGCAGGATGAAACCTATTCAGATTACCAGGACGAAATGGACCTTATCAACAAGGCATTCATTGAAACAATGCTTGAGGGCGATGCAAAAGGCAGGACATTTACGTTCCCAATTCCCACTTACAACATCACAAGGGATTTTGACTGGGATACCGAGAATGCGCAGCTGCTGTTTGAGCTTACTTCAAAGTACGGCACCCCCTATTTCCAGAATTTCATAAACTCTTCCTTGAAGCCAAGTGATGTGAGGAGCATGTGCTGCAGATTGCAGCTGAATCTGAAGGAACTTGAGGCAAAAACAGGGGGATTGTTCGGAAGCGGGGAGAAAACTGGCTCCGTTGGAGTAGTAACAATAAACATGCCGCGCATCGGCTTCAATGCTAAGGGAAATGATGAGAAATTCTTTGAGCGCCTGGGGCACCTAATGCTGCTTGCAAAGGAATCGCTCGAGATAAAACGCAAGGAAGTTTCAAAGAACATGGAAGCAGGGCTGCTCCCCTGGAGCAAGCATTATCTTGGAACGCTTGATTACCATTTCACAACAATCGGGCTTGTGGGAATGCATGAGGCCTGCCTGAATTTCCTCGGGAAGGGGATTGAAACCCGGGAAGGGAAGAAATTTGCGGAGAGGGCGCTTGATTTCATGAGGGAAAGGCTTGTTGAATTCCAGAAGGAAACTGGGCACATTTACAATTTGGAGGCAACGCCTGCAGAAGGCACTTCCTACAGGCTTGCAAGGATTGACAGGAAAAAACTGCCGAACATAATAACAGCCGGCAAGAAGGAGCCCTATTACACAAATTCCACGCACCTTCCAGTCAGCCACACTGATGATATTTTTGAGGCTCTCCAGCACCAGGATGCCCTGCAGACCAAATATTCCGGAGGGACTGTCCTGCATGGATTTATCGGGGAACAGATAAGCAGCTATGAGGCGTGCCGGAAGCTTGTGAAGAAAATTGCCTATAATTTCAGATTGCCATATTATACGATCACACCAACTTTCAGTGTGTGCCCCGTCCATGGCTATGTGAAGGGCGAGCATTTCAGCTGCCCGATGGAAATTGAAAAACCATCAACTGAAAATAAAAAGGAGGTGCTTGTGAATGAGCTCAAAGTGCAATGCGTCCACTGAAGTGTACAGCAGAGTTGTTGGCTACTTCAGGCCTGTCCAGAACTGGAATTCCGGAAAGCAGGAGGAATTCTCGGAGCGCAAGGAATATTCGGAGCAGAAATCCCTTGCGAAAATCCCCGAACTGAAGGCGTAAATGCGATTTGCAGCGGCTTGTCTTTCAACAGGCCTTTCTGCCTATTTCTTACTTGTAAGAAAGGTTTATTAATAACCTGCGTACCTATTAATGCAGGGGGTGCTTGAATGCAACATATGCGTCAGATTGTTGAAACAACAAAAATGTCTACAAAAGGGCAGATAGTAATCCCAAAGGAAACAAGGGAATTGACCGGCAGCAGGGAGAATACAATATTTACCGTGCTTCCCCTGGACAGGAAAACAATAGTATTAAGGAAAGTGGACAGGGATGAAATTGCAGGGCAATTCAGGGCGTTGAGGGCAAGGGTAAAGGGCAAGATTTCAGAGGCTGAAGTGAATGCAATCATCCACAAAGCAAGATAGAGCGCGGGTTGTTCTTGACACGAACATTGTTGTTTCAGCGCTTATTGCAAAGGAAGGCGCATCAGCAAGGTTGTTTGAAAAACTTATTCTGGGAGAGATAGAGAATTATACAAACAAGGAAATTATCGCTGAGTTAAAGGAAGTTTTCGGCAGGAAGGAAATAACAGAAAGAACAACAAAAACCGCTAGAAAATTTGTTATAAGGGAATATCTGAATAATTCAATTCAAATTGCCGCAAAAGCAAGAGTTAATGTTGTTGAGCACCTGCAGGATAACAAGTTCATTGAAACCTGCCTGGATGCTGGCATTCCATGTCTCATTACAGGAGACCAGCATTTGCTGAAACTAAAAGAATTCTTGGAGTAGCAATATTGCAATACGCATTTATTTGAGTTTCCACGGAGCAGTATATTATGGACATACACGGCCTGCAGAAGGTTACGCTGATTGATTTCCCCAAGCAAGTTGCCTGTACAGTCTTCCTTGACAGGTGCAATTTCCGCTGCGGCTTCTGCTTCAACCCCAAGCTTGCGCTCGGGAAGGAAACAAACTTCAATATGCAGGGGCGGGAATTCTTTGAATTCCTAGAAAAAAGGAAAAATCTCCTTGACGGGGTCTGCATTACAGGGGGGGAGCCCACGATGCATCCCGAACTTGCGGAATTCTGCGGAAAAATAAAGGGAATGGGCTTTTTGGTCAAGCTTGACACAAACGGCAGCAATCCCGGAATGCTTAAAACACTAATAAACAAAAAACTGGTTGATTACATTGCAATGGACATTAAGGCGCCATTGGAGAAATATGATGAAATAGTGGGCGCAAAAGTGAACAAGGAGGCAATAAGGGAGAGCATTGCGCTGATAATGAATTCGGGAATTGATTACGAGTTCCGCTCAACGCTCCTTCCAAAATTCCATTCCGCGCAGGACATGGAAAAAATGGCTTCAATGGTTGAGGGCGCTGATTTGTACTGCCTGCAGCAGTTCAATCCGAATGCTGAAATGATTGATAATGAATTAAAAAAAGAAAGAAAATTCATAAAAGAAGAGCTTGAGGCGCTGAAGAAAATTGCCGAAAGGTATGTTAAGAAAGTGGAGCTGCGCGGAATTTGATTTTGCGCTTTGTACCATAATCACTTTTAAATGTTGCGTGCAATAGTATTTCACACATGCAGCGCGAGAAAAATTACGAGATATTCTTCGGACTGCTTGCAAACAAATTCAAGCAGCGCAT
>JAGVWD010000027.1 GCA_018304445.1 Candidatus Iainarchaeum sp.
GATGAACACTTTTCCCTGCACGACATTACAAAAATCGAGGGGCACGCAAATCTGGAAGTCCAGATGCATAACAGCGTTGTCGAAAAATGCGAGTTCCAGGTTTCGGAAAACCACAGGTTTTTTGAGGAAATGGCTATTGGAAAAAGCTTTGAGGAAATTCCTTTGATAATGTCAAGAATCTGCGGTTTCTGCTGTTCCTCGCATTTGAACACTGCAATCGAAGCATGCGAAAAAGCCCTGGGCTTCGAAGCCTCTGAGCAGACTCTTTTGCTGCGCGAAATTTCCGCAAACATGGAATTTTTGAAAAGCCATGCACTGCACCTTTATCTTCTTGTCCTGCCGGATTTTTTGGGAAAGGAAAGCGTCCTGCATTTTGACGCAAAAGAGCACCAATATATCCACGATGCGCTTGATTTCAAAAAAGTCGCGACAGACATTCTCAATGTGCTTGGCGCAAGGGCTTATCATACTGTTAATTTCCGCGTCGGCGGTTTTTCACGGTTTCCCTCGCAGGAGGGGCTTGATTCCTGTCTTCATGAACTGGAAAAAATCCGCCCAAAGGCATTTGAGGCAATTGAATTGTTTTCCGGATTTGTTTCGGGGAAGCTTTTTGAGAGAAAAACAAATTATGTCGGCCTGGTCGGAAAGGACTACTGCCTTACATGCGGAAGCATCCAGTGCAGCGACGGAACAATTATTCCCGAAGAAAAATTTCTCGAGCATTTGAAGGAATTTGTAGTTCCCTATTCAACTGCAAAAGCCGCAAAATTCAATGGGCAGGAATATTCTGTGGGGGCGCTTGCAAGAATCAATCTCAATGAAAAAGAGCTTTGCAGCGATGCAAAAAAATCAATAAAGGATTTCAAATTAAAATTTCCGAATTTTTCGCCTTTTTACAACAATGCCGCGCAGGCAATTGAAATGCTCCAGTGCATTGACGAGAGCATAAAAATCCTCCGGGAAATAAAAATCCGCGAAGAACCTTTGCCGAAAATCGCGCCGAAAGAAAACACGGGAATAGGAGTAACAGAAGCTCCGCGCGGAGTATTGTACCATTCCTATTCCATCGGGGCGGATGGCCTGATAAAAAAGGGAAATATTGTTGTCCCCACCTTGCAGAACACGCGCAACATTGAATCTGATTTGAAAAAATTTATTCCTTCCCTGATGCATCTGCAAAAGGAAAAAGCAGAGCTTGAAATAGAAAAATTAATCAGGGCTTACGATCCATGCATTTCCTGTTCAACGCATTTTTTGAAAGTAAACTGGAAACTCCTCTGACTGCCTCTTCAAGGGGCATTTTTTGGGGCAGTGCAATAATGCAGATTTTTTTCCCCTTCAGCTTTCCGATTTTTTCAAGCAGCAACAACTCTGTTCCCAAATCAAAATCGTGCAATGAAAACTTTTTTTCATGGGCGATTTTTTTCAAATCGCTTAAAACCTCTATTTTTTCCGCTCCCTCTGCGCAGTCAAGAATAATCAGTTCATTCGGAATTTCTTCCAGTTCTCCCAGCGATTCTATTTCATGAAACTCAAAGCCCTTCATGCCTCTGAGTTTTTCTGCCGTGAGAAGCGCGATTGAATCCTCTTCAACAAGCGGATTTCCGAAAACAAAAACAGTTTGCATTACAAGTAATACTTTTTAATTGTTTTTAAGCATAATCACTCTGGTTTTCATGTTCTCTCCAAGAACTGGCTATTTTTTGGCGCTGCTTACGGCAATAATAAGCGGTTTTTCGATTTTCCTCAACAAGTTTGCTGTTGCGGAAACAAATTCCTTTGTTTTCACTTTCCTGAAAAACAGCATTGTTGCTGTTTTTCTGCTCTCCGCAATCCTGCTTTTAAAAGAATTTCCCGCGGTAAAAAATCTGGCTAAAAGCCAGTGGCTGCAGCTGGCTCTTCTCGGCCTTGTAGGGGGAAGCATTCCCTTTCTTTTGTTCTTTTTCGCCTTGCAATCAACGAGCGCGGTTAATGCAGGCTTTGTCCAGAAAACAATGTTTGTTTTTGCCTCTGTTTTCGCGTTTGTTTTTTTGAAGGAAAAAATCTCTAAAAATTTCCTGCTTGCCGCAGTTCTGCTGCTGCTGGGAAACTTTTTCATGTTCAGCGCATTCTCTGAATTTGCATTTGCAGACCTTCTGGTTTTGGCCGCGGTTTTGTTCTGGGCAGTTGAAGCAGTTATTGCAAAAAGGATTATGCAAAAAATTGACAGCAAAATTTCAGCCTTTGGAAGAATGTTTTTCGGCGCGCTTTTCATGCTTGTTTTCCTTGTTTTTTCAAATCAGCTTCATTTTGCAGGAAATTTAAGCGTTCTGCAGTGGCAGTGGATTCTGCTTGTTTCAGTTCCGCTTTTCTTTTATGTCCTGGCTTTTTACTCTGCCTTGAAAACAATTCCTGTTTCAAAGGCAACAGCAATTCTCATGCTCGGGCAGCCTGTTACTCTCCTGCTTTCTTTCGCCTTCCTCAATCGGGCGCTTTCTTTTAACCAGGCGCTCGGAATTGCGCTCACTCTTTCCGCAATCCTGTTGCTTTTCTGCTCTTCCTATGCTGTTTCTTTTTTGCGCTCAAGGGGCTTTTTGCTTGCAGCAACAAAATGAAAGTTCCGCACTGCAGTTCGCTTGCAAATATTCACTTGTAACAAACACGCTCGGCTACTGCGGAAAGGAAAAAGCATTCCTGAGTTTTCAGGATTTTTTGCAGAATCCCTCGCAGGAAAAAATTCAGGAAATAAAAACCCTGCTGGATTCTTTTTTTGGTTTGCGCGCTTATCTCGACCTTATTGCGCGCGCAAACAACAAAAACACTTTTGATTTTCAGGTTTTGGAAGCCTACTGGCTCGGCAACAAACTGCTTGAAAATGTTTCCCACGAGGAAATAAAGGAAACAATTCTCTCCCTGCAGAAATTCGGCCTGCCTGAAAAAATCGCATTGCAGAAAGCAGCTTCGCTTCCCTTCGGGACAGTTCCCCATCACTCCCTGCATGTCCTGCACGTTAATTTTGTAACGCGCAAGCTCAAGCCCTTGGTGAAGAATCTTTCGGAATGCCTTGTTTCCTGGGCAGAGGTAAAGGGCATTGAAAAAAAATCCGGAAAAATAAAGGCAAAGGCGCCTGAACTGAAAATCCTGAACGGAAATTTTGTCCTGCAGGAAAAAAACAAATTGCTTGAAAACCAGTTTTCACTGCCCCCTGCGAATGGAGATTTTGTTTCAGTCCACTGGAGCAATGCGATTGAAATCCTTGAAAAAAAGCAATTGAAAAGCCTGAAAAAAGCCACAATGAAAAACATTGAACTGATAAACCTGAAAAAATGAGTCACTCAATTTTTTCCACAATGTTTTTGTGCTGTACAATTACGAGCGAGCCGATTTCTGCATTGATTAAATTTACGGCTTCGCGCTTTTCCTTTCCGTAATCGATAACAGCTATTTTTCCCTTCTGCTTGAGTTTCACTATTTTTCCGGGAATTGCAAGGCACATTTTAACCAAATAATAATCTTTTAATTCTTTTTTTATACCTTCTTTTTATCTTATTTTGAATTACAAGGCTTTTTTGGTTTTTTTATGGGAGTAAGGAACAACTGGAAAAAATGCGCCTATTGCGGAGGCTGCGTAGGCGTATGCCCAGTGCAGGCGCTGAGGCTTAACGAAACACGGCTTTTTGTGGACAATGCAAAATGCATTAACTGCAATGCATGCGTCCTGATATGCCCTGTTGGCGCGAACGAGCTTGCGCCTGACTTGAAAGAGTGATTGATATGGAACACTTTGATGTAATTGTAATCGGCTTGGGCCCAGCAGGATTGGCTGCGTGCAAAGTGCTTGCGGAAAAAAAAATTTCAGTGCTCGGCCTTGACAGGAAACAGGAAATCGGCCCTCCAAAAAGATGTGCTGAAGGCCTGGGGATTGCCTGGTTCAGGCGCCTGAAAATAAAGCCGAATCCCGAATTTGCTGTGCACAAAATTTATGGAGCAGTGCTTTTTTCGCCGAACGGAAAAAGCGTTACATTAAAATCAAAAAAACTGCAGGGCTATATCCTTGAAAGGAAAATCTTTGAAAAGCACCTTGCAATCTCAGCTGCGGCAAAGGGCGCGAAAATAACCGCAAAAACAGATGTTCTGGAGGCAAAGCGCGAAAACGGAAAAATACTCCTGACAGCAAACCAGGGAGGAGAAACAAAACATTTTTCCTGCAGCCTTGTGATTGCTGCGGACGGAATTGATTCTATGATTGCAAGAGAACTAGGGCTGAACACTTCAAACAAGCTTGTAGATGTTGATTCGGGATACCAGTATGAAATGACAAACATTGAAGGGTATGATGAAAAACTTTTGAATCTTTATTTCGGGACAGACGTCGCGCCCAGGGGTTATCTTTGGGTTTTTCCCAAGCGCAAAAACACTGCGAACGTCGGCATTGGAATAGGCGGAACCCAGAAGGAAACAGCGAAATTTTATCTTGACAAATTCATTGCCTCAAAACCCGGGCTTGCAAAGGGCTCCATAATAGAAGTAAACGCGGGCGTAATTCCTGTCGGAGGATTTCTTGAAAACATGACAAAGGACAATCTTATTGCTGCGGGAGATGCCGCGCACCACGTCGATCCAGTGCATGGGGGCGGAATAGGAATTGCAATGGAGGCAGGCATGATTGCAGCGCAGGTTGCTTCCGAAGCAGTCAAAAAAAAGGATTTTTCGGAAAAATTTTTGTCAAAATACAACAAGATGTGGTATGAAAAGCGCGGCAATGAATTAAAGAAAAAAGTGCGCATAAGGCATTTGCTTGAAAACCTTTCAAACGAGGACTTTGATTATCTTGCGGAATCGCTTTCAATAGACGACGTGCTGAAAATAGCTTCCGCTGACCTGGACAAAAAAGCAAGGCTTGCAATCCTGGGCAAAAAAATGCTTCAAAGGCCGGGGCTTGCAAAAATAATGCTGAAATACATCTGAGGCAAAAGCCGCATTGGATAAGGCTTAAATTGTAAAAGGCCGTTATATTTGCAGTGAAAAAATGCCTGCCCTTGAAAGATTCAAAAAAATGCCAGTAGGCGTGCTGCTTATTTTTCTTTTCACTCTGCTCGGCCTTCCGGGAGTAATAATGAATGTTTTTCAGTTTCCGCAGATAAAATTTTCAAATCCTGAAACCGCGATGTTTGCGCTTTTTTTCATTGCCCTGGGCATTGTTTTCCTGCTTTTGCAGCTCTACGGGCTTCTTGCGGGAAAAAAATTTTTGCCGAAGATTTACCTTGTAATGATTGCGGTTGTAATCCTGCAGTTTTTTCTTGCGAGCGCCTTCTTTCCGCTTTATTACTCCGACATTGTGGACTATTCAATTTCAGCGCAGGCCGCGGTCCGGCAGTTTTCCACTGCGGAAAAACAAATGATTGAAGGCGTTGCAATTGCCGCTGTCCAGATAGCCCTTTTTATCAGCGCAATTATTTATGCAGCGTTCTTTTTTTACGCGCGCAGAAAAAAAGAATATTTTGCAAACTGAAAGCCGAAGAACAATAAAAACAAGCTTTTAAACAGGAACATGCCTGTTTTTTTTATGCAGATAACAAATCTTACGCTTGCATTCGCAGTCCTTGAATCAAAGCAGTTGCTTGAAAACAGCACTGTGCAGAAGGTCCAGGAGCTTGAAAATTCCTGGCTGAAAATAAAGCTGCGCACAAAACAGGGAAGCGGGGAGCTTGTTTTAACGCCCCAGATTTTCTTTTTTTCCTCTTACTCCATGCCTGCAAAAAAGCTTTCTTCGGGGTTCAGCGCTTTTCTGAGAAAACACCTTGAAAACAAAAAAATTTTGCAGGTACAACAGTATTCCTTTGACAGGATTGTTTTTTTCGAGTTCGCTGACTTTTTCCTTGTCCTTGAGCTTTTTGCAAAAGGAAACATTGTCCTTGCCGATAAGGAAATGAAAATTCTCGGTGTTTTACGGACAGAGCACTGGAAAGACAGAACA
>JAGVWD010000047.1 GCA_018304445.1 Candidatus Iainarchaeum sp.
GGCATTGTCCACGTTCCTTCGCCATGAAGCGCGGAATCCGCTTTCTTCGCATCAGAGTGCCTCAGCCCAAGCAGCACTTTCCCAGAGCGCAGCAGCATTATGCCAACGCCAACACCAGAAACCCCCTTTTCACTTCCCATATCATCCGCCGCCTTTTATTTGATTAAATTCTGCCATAAATGCGTCCGGTGGGATTCGAACCCACGTATGGAGCTCGCCTTTTCTTTTCCGAGGTTTTCTTTTTTCAAAAGAAAAGCTCGTGGAGGGCTCCAGTCCTAACCACTAGACCACGGACGCCTCCTGAAGTAATTATTTCAGAAAGCTTTTTATACTACTTTGCTTATTGTTTAGCACATGGGCTGGGCAGTTGATTCCGCAATAGAGGTTTTCAAAAAGAGTTTTGACTACAAAAACATATGGTTTTCATACTTCCTCCTGCTTATAATATCATTAATTGTGGCCGGAATAATACTGATAGTTGTAGTGGGCATTCCGGCAGTGATAATTTTCTCAAAATACCTTGTGCTTTATTCCCAATATGCTTCAGCAACAGGCTCTCCGGAACTGGCAGCATTAGGGACAATCGCCGCATTGCTGCAGGCCCTGCCGCAGATTATGATTGCACTTGTTGCAATAGCAATAGCATATTTTATTGTTTATTCCCTATGGGACGCATTCCTTTCAGGATTGCAGCTGAATATTGCGCTTGATTACCTCAAAAAAGGCAAATTCTCAATCGGGAGCGCATCCACAAAAACAAAGCCAAGGTTTATTACTTTATTTGCCCTTAGCATCATATTCAGCATTCTGGTTTTCATTCTTGCATTGGTATTGTTCCTGCCATTGCTGTCCTCAGTGCTGGGAGTTATAAATCAGCTTTCAGCAGGGGCAGTTTCAGGGCTTCCGGCACCTCAGGACACTGCCCTTTGGGTTAACATAGTGCTTCAGACGGCATTTGCAATATTCGTATTTGGCATTGTGATGTTCCTTGCGGCGCCATTCCTTGCGATGATTGCGCCAGTTGCATTGTTTGAGAAGCGCGGCATCGGCGCATCAATCAGGAGAATTATAGAGCTTGGCAAGAAAGGCTATCTCTCAACATTAGGATACGTTATTCTGATTGGCCTGGTAATGCTTGTTGTTTCCTGGGTGCTGGGGCTTGTGCAGGTAGCGCTGATGCCAATTCCTTTTGCAGGCCTTGTTATAACCGCGGTGCTCAGCATATGGTCCATGGCATATATAAGCCTTGCGCTCGCAAAGCTGTATCAGGTAAAAGCCTCAATGAGATAAATCACTCTTTTATTCCTTTTGCATCCTGATTGTTCTGATGAACGGCAAAATTATCGTTATTGAGGGCGCTGATGCTTCAGGCAAATCAACGCAGGCGGAAATCCTTTCAGCGCGCCTGAAGAAAATTGGAAAAAATGCAAGGGTGATTTCCTTTCCGCGCCACAATGAGTTTTTCGGCTCGCTTGTTGAAAGGCATCTGCGCGGGAAATTCGGGAATCCGCACGAGCTTCCTGCGGAATTCTGCGCACTGCTCTATTCCGTTGACAGGTACAACATGCTCAATGAAATTAAAAATGCGCTGAAAGAGGGCAAAATCCTCATAATGGACCGCTATGTGCAGTCGAATTTCGCCTTCCAGACCGCGAAATTTTCAAATCTTTCAGAGCAGGATTCCTTCCTCCAGTGGATGCAGACTGTGGAAAGCAGGATGCCGAAAGCGGACGCAGTAATACTCCTTGAAATGCCGGCTGAATTTTCCCAGAGGCTCCTGAAAAAGGAAGGGAAGAAAAAAGACCTGCATGAATCAAATGTTCTCTACCAAAAGCGCGTCCTTGCGGTTTATGAAAGACTGGCGCGCTCAGGGAACTGGCTGCAGATAAAATGCGCATTCGGGCAGCAGAACGGCAAATGGAAATTAAAATCAAAAAAGCAGATTGCGGAGGAGATTTGGAACGGAATAAAGAATAGAATATAATCTTTAAACTAACAATAGATTAAAATTCTCTATTCAACACAATATCTTTATGAAATCTGCCATAAAGCCCATTAGAGGGCTTCCTGTAAGGTTTGGACAACTTATTCAATTAGGCACTGCAGAGAGAACATACAACAATGCCAACAACAAACAAAGGACAAAAGAAGCATTGCAAAAATGGAAGGACTGGATCGAAAAGGAAAGTAAAAAAACACAGCAGCCAGAAGGATTGATCCGGCTGAAAAGATGGCGCAATTTGCTTAATATCCTTGCAAAAATAGGAGAGAGGCAACCAACAATATATGAGGTTGCAGCAATTTTGGCACGCAACAGCGGCTTAAAGAAGGAAAAACTTATAATTCCACTAAGAATGCTTTCTGCGATTGAGAATAGGCGCCCTCAATTCAAGACTTGGGAAGGCTCAGTGCGCAGCCTCTATATAGCAGTACGCCAGAATTTGCCATACGAAATTAATAAGGTTCTTGAACAAAATAAAAAAATACTCAATAGCAGAGAAATAGCAGAAAAACTTGCTATCTCTTGGGATACAAAAAATCAGACCAACATCAATACTGCATTGCAGCTGCTTAATCAGATGGGATGGGCAGAAAAAGGGCTTATGCAGCCGTCATTTTCGGCGGCAGGTGGCGGAGCAATGTCCACATGGTCATACAAAAAACATGGCCCATTGACGATCAGACATCCAAATTCCGCACTGTATTTGCTTGAATCAATTTACAAAAACAAAGACAAAAGGACAACAACAAACTCAATCCTTAAACCTTGGTTTAATTTTAGGGGGAACCCCAAGGCAATGCTTTCATACAGGCGAGGTCTTCAGTTAATAAAGAAACTAGAAGAAAAAGGACTCATCAAAACAGAAAGGAAAACAAAACCCAGCCATGGGACATTAGGAAAAGTAGAATATATTGAAATTTCTTTTACCAAGGAAGGATTAAGAATTATGGAAAAATTCTATAGGCTTGACAGGAAGAGTTTCCATGACCTCAGGGCATATCTGCTCGGGATAAAATAATAAAAGTCAATAATGCGACCGCCGGGATTCGGACCCGGGTCCTAACCTAATAGCAAAACCTTCAAAAGCTTTTTTGATTTTTCTTTTGAACCCAAGGGCCTTTTCTTTTTCTTAAAAAGAAAAGGGGCTTTGGCAAGGTCAGATCCTACCACTAGACTACAGTCGCTTATAATAGAACTAAATATGGGAGCCTTTTTATCTTTTGCGCAAAAGCAGTATTGCGAGCGCAATGGCGATTACTGCAAGAACAGCGATTGCTACAATCAGCATCAGATCAGCATTCCCCAGAACAGCGGGAATTCCCCCGGCGCCTTCCCCATTTCCCACGCCTGCTGCATTTCCTTCTCCCCCGCCGTAATTCCAGTCCGCAAAGGAGTATGAAAGCGTTTTCTGCGTGCTTGAAGGAATCTGCTCAGCAGCATTTTCTGAAATTCCAACTCCGCTGATGTTTATGCCCGCAATCCCGTCCTGCATTCCCGAATTCTTCAGGATTATTTTTATTGTGAGCTTTCCGCCTGAAATTTCAGGCACTATTGCAACCAGTTTTATGTTTGCGGCATCTGAAACTTCCCCCTCTGCAGCATAAACTGAAACATTTCCTTCCACCTCCTGGTCAAAACCCCTTATTGCATATCCATAAATGTAATTCAATCCCGCAGTATCTGGCGCATCCGCATTCCAGTAAAGCGTTTTCCGCTCCTCAGGATTCAGCAGAACAAGCCTTTCCGGGCTTTCATAAACAAACAGCTCATGCAGCCTCATTTCAATTGGCGCAATGAATTTTCCCTGCGTAAGGTTCGCAACTTCAAGATTGAAATCAAAGTTCTGCCTGCTTTTCAGATTTTCAGGAAATAGCACATCAAGCCCTGTGTATCTCTGGAAATTGCTGAAATCATTTACAATTACATCCTCATCCTTCCCGATTTTGACGCTTATCCCCTGCGTTGTGGTTATTGAATCAACGGCCTGGCTCTGGTCAAGCAGCTTTGCAAGCACCAAATGCGTCCCATCGACAAACCCGGCCTCAAGGTAAGTGGAATCAAGCGCAACCCATCCCATTCCCGGAACAAAGAACTCAAGCCATGCGTGCGTATCCCATTTCTTTCCGCTGTAAACATACCCGACAACATATCTTGTTGGAATGCCCCTTGCGCGGAGCAGCGCCGCGGTCAGATTTGAAAACTCATCGCAAGTGCCTTTCCTCACATCCAGGACTTCCTTTGACGAAAGGACAGTAGTGAAATAATCCAAATCATAGGTTATGTACCCGTGCGCAAATTCCGCTGCCTTTATTGCATTCTCAAGCAATGAATTTGAATCCAGTGTGGAAAACGCAAGGCTCCTTATCCCTGCATCATTTGACTGTATGTATGTGCTTTCCTGAAGGAACCGCGTTTCCGCATTTATGGGTGCGCTTAAATCATAGTCCTTCAGGTCAAAAACCGAGGAACTGGTCCTTATGCGCGCATTTATTGTGTATTCGAAATTCGCGCTTTCAATATTTGAAATTTTGAATATCGCATATTTGTTCCCGAATTCATCGCTCTCATGCGCCGCATTTATTGTCCTGTTCCCTATTTGAAGGATTTCCGTAATCCCTGCAATTTCCTGGGTTTCATTCCCGGAAAAAGTCTGCAGCTTTATTTCAACCGTGTCATTCGCGCCTATGCTTCCTGAAATTGTCCCATTCCCTATGATAATTACATTAACATCCGCGCTCTTTACTCTTATAGGATTTCCCATCTCAAGCGCATATGCGCCTGAAAGAACAATTGCAGAAATAGCCAAAATCAAAAAAATCCTGATTGCGCTCATTTTTTCTCCTTTTTCCTCTCAATCCCTATTCCAAGTTTTACAGTTTTTTCAGCATCTCTGACCTTGGAGTTCAGCGTTTCCACTTCCTCATCGTTCAATTCAATTTTATCCATGAATCCCGATAATCTTTCCAGCGAATGGGAGGATTCCCTTTCGGCTATTTCAAGCTTCTTTGCAAAAAAGCCCATATTTTCAAAATCCCTGACCATATTGATCGGGGAGTTATGTATTTCAAGCATGCGAAATTTATTCTCAAGATAGATTTTGTTTGCCAGAAGGCGCTCCAATCCCCTCTTTTGTTTTGGATTGAGCAATTTGAAATTGCTTCTCCTGACTGCCTCATTTGCAATGACCTTTGCAAAAACCCCATATCTAAATGCATTGATGCCAAAATCAGCCTTTGTGGACTTTTTTCCCCTATAAATTCCGGGAATTCTCTTTGCAGTTTCTCTCCATATCCTTATTGTGGCATCAGGAGTAAGTTTTCCGCGCCTCAAGCGGTAAAACGGGCGCTTTGAAGATTTTGGAGCCATTTTGTTCTTCCCTGAAATTGGGCCCGGGCGGGATCGAACCGCCGACCTTCGGCTTGTTTATTTTCCCCTGAAGATTATTTTCTCTTTGGGTAACACCTAGACTTTCTCTTTTTCTAAAAGAGAAAGGATTGGTTTGTAAAGCCGACGTCATAGCCGCTAGACGACGAGCCCTTTTTCCGTATTAATGAACTAATGCAAAATATATTTAACTCCGTTGCCAAGAAGCCTATAACCATAACTTTGTTAGGTTATAGATGAATTAGCATCTTTGCAGTTCAGTGGCGAAGTGCTCCCAAAAACATTTAAAAACACCTTAAAGGCAAAATATACTGAAAGCAATGAAGAGGAGAAATAACTATGATGGCATACAAATTCAAATTATATCCCTCAAAACAGCAGGAGCAGGCACTATTCAAAACATTTGATTTGTGCAGATTTACTTACAATCAACTCTTGGAAAAACTGGGCAAACAAGAGAAAATTAACAGAAAAGAAATACAGCACAGCCTTGTTGAAATGAAGCAGAACTATCCTGAACTTCAAGATGTCTATTCAAAAACTTTGCAATATGAATGCCATAGGCTGTTTGGAAATTTGAGGGCATTGGCACAATTAAAAAAGAAGGGTATAAAAGTTGGAAAGCTGCGCTTCAGGGGAAAAGACTGGTTCAAGACAATAAATTATAATCAGAGTGGTTATGAATTAGAGCAAACAGGGAAAAGATATGGAAAACTCAAACTTTCAAAGATTGGAAATATAAATATCAGGTGCCACAGGATAGCGCATGGAGCAATCAAGCAGATAACAATCAAGAAAACAGCAGGAAGATGGTATGCAATTCTCATTACTGATGAAGAATACAAGAAACAAAAAGGAGAAGGGCAGATAGGGCTTGATTTTGGAATTATAAATTTTGTTGCAGACAACAATGGCAACAGAATAAAATCCCCTCTGTTTCTGAAAAGAAGTCTGAAAAAAATAGAAAAAGCACATCAGGATTTATCAAGGAAAAAGAAAGGAAGCAACAACAGGAAAAGGGCAAAGCAAAGGTTGGGAAAACTATATGAGAAAGTGGAAAACCAGAGAAATGATTTTTTGCATAAACTCTCAACACAAATAGTTTCAGAAAACAAATTGATTTGCATTGAAGATTTGGACATAAAAGAAATGATTAGCAAAAAGAAAAACAGGTTTTGGAACAGGCGTAATTTTTTGGATTGCTCTTGGGCAACATTTGCTTCTATGCTTAAGCACAAGGCTGAAAGTGCTGGTGCGGACGTGATAGAAGTAAATCCAAAGAATACAAGTAAAATATGCAGTGGTTGCGGAACTATGCAGGAAATGTCATTATCGCAGAGAACATATTCCTGTGATTGCGGTTTGGAAATAGATAGGGATGTAAATTCCGCTAAAAATATATTGGCTCAGGGATTGGGCTTTGTGGAGAACGAAACAGCAAGTAGTTCTATGAAGCAAGAAGCCATAACCTCAAACAATGTTTAGGTTATGGTAATTCACACAGAGCAAGCCAATGCCCAAAACCCAATGCGAAACGCTTATAAATAACATCAGCATAATTTAATCACATTTCAAAAGGAGAAAGAGGATAAAAATGTTTTATGGCAGGATTTTCGGGATGCGCCTTCCTAATTTAGTCGGAGCTTTCATAATAATAATTGCGCTTATAATGTTCTTCACTTCGGCTGCAAAACTCTATGGGATTGGAAGTGCTGTTGTAGATGCAAAGGATTGTTTGGGAAAAATTGAATTCAACCAGGAAGACTGCAGGGCAGCGATAAAGGAAGCTACAGGGATAACTCTTTTGCAGGGACAGTCAAAACTGGCAATAAGGCAGATTTTTGTTGCTGTTGCACCTTCAATAGCTGAGCTTTTGCTTTGGGCCTTGATTTTCATTATTGGAACTGCGCTCTACAGAACAGGCAGGCTTGTTGTTGCTTCTTCAATTAAGGGAAAGCTTGCAAGGGTGGCAAAGCGCAGGAAAAGAAGATAAGCCCTAAAATACAAGGAGCTTTATTCCTGAGGTTCCGGCTACTTTCCCCTTTCTTATTCCTACAATGTATTTGCAGGAATGCTTTGCGCTCTCATCCACAAGCCTCTTTGTTATGATTCCATCAAACACTATCGCATGCACATTTTCAATTCCGGAAAGGCCCTCAACAAGCCCCTTCACATCCATTGAGGCGATTTCCTTAATTTCCTCATTGTAGAGCTTTGCCTGCAGGCTTCCCTTCAGGCTTTGCAGCAAGGGCTCGAACTTTGCCTTTTCATCAATGCTTGCAACTGCAGGCCTTTCCTCAGTTGGAAAGCCCATTCCTTCCTGCCTCGGATACCCGAAGCCCCTTCCCCTTGGAGGAAAGCGCCTTTCCCCGAAGCCTCTCCCCCCGCCTGATGAAAACCTGCCAGGGCCTCTTGAAAATCTCGGCCTTTCCCTTGAGAATTCCCTTCTTTCACTGAAGCCGGCGCTTGGCCTTTCGGAATGCCTGTAGGTTCCTTCAGAACTTGGCGCAAAGGATTTCGGCTCGGAATAAACCTCATTCGCGGGCTTCTTGTTGCGGAGCGCCGCCAAAATTTCCTTTCTTGCGAGCTCCTCAACTTCCTTTCCATCCGGCGCCTTTGCGATGTATTTTACGCTTGCGACCTGCACCAGCTTCCTTGCGTTCAGCTCCCCGCCCCTGTCACCATCAATGAAGAGCGTTATGTCCTTGCGCCTGCTCAGCTCAATTATCTCTTCCGCTATTTTTGCGCCGCCCATGCCGATTACATTTTTTATGTGGTTCCTCAATAAATTTATCACATCCGCGCGCCCCTCAACAACAATCGTTTCTTTTTCGGAATCAATGTCCGGCCCCGCAGGAAGCTTCTCCTTCCCATATTCCTGGATTTCGGCAATCCTCGCATCTTCCTTTAGCTCTGTTGCAAGCTCTTTCGCTTCCGGCAGCTGCCCTGAAAGCTGCTTGAGGATTTCCTTTGCCCTTTCTGTAAGGATTTTGCGCTTGTCCTCGCGCACATCCTCAATCCTTGTGGTCTTGAATTTCGCCTCGCACGGCCCGACCTTGTCAACCGTTTCTACCGCAGCAGCAAGCAGGCTTGTTGATGCAGTATCGGTGCTGCTTGGAATCAACACTTCCCCCTTCGTAACTCCCAGTTTTGATTCCAGATTAACCTCAATCCTGCCGAGCTTTCCCGCATCCTGCAGCTCCTTCAGGTCCATTTCCTCCCCCAAAAGGCCCTCGCACTGGCCGAAAATCGCGCCAATGATGTCGTGCTTCTCCACAACCCCCTTTATCTCAAACTCCACATGTATAATGTATTTTGAAACATCAACATAAGTTTTAGCCATATTATATCATCTCCGTTATCAGAAACTGCGTTTCCGATACATTTATTTTTTAAAATTAGGACGCATTATTAATACAAATTCAGAATTTGGAGCTTAGAAGCTTCTGCAGGCTTTCTGCGCCGCCTTCAACAGCAACAGTTTTATTCCTGCTCTTGAAACCTTTCAAAATCTTGACACTTGAATTAAAAATCTTTGACAAGTTTTTAAGCAACTCCAAATTCGCGGCGTTATTTTCCGGCTTTGATTTCACTTTTATCCTGAGCGTGTTTGTTTCTTTTGCATAAGAGCAAATTTCGAATTTCCCCGAATTTGTTCTAACCTGCAAATTCAGAATAATGCCGCTTTGCATTAAAAATCAAATTACATCCTAA
>JAGVWD010000048.1 GCA_018304445.1 Candidatus Iainarchaeum sp.
ACTTTCTCATTTGCCAATATGTAATCAATCAAATCTCTTTCCTTGTCGGGGGTTAAGTTATACAGCCTCAAAAAGGTTCTGAATGCCAGAACACCAATTTTTGAAGAGTCAATTCTTGTGAAAAAATTTGTTATGATGCCTTCTTCAAGAAGCTTTTTTATTCTGTAATTAACTACTTCCTTGCTCAGACCGACCTTTTTTCCAATCGATTGAAGGCTTTGCCTTGAATCGAGGTCAAGCTCAAGGAGAATCTTCCAATCTTTTAAATCCAAATCTATCATAATTTAACAAATATATCAAAATCTATTTAAATATTACTTTTTGATAAAAAATTTAACTATTTGTTTAAATAAAGGTGAAATGCGGCTATTTATGTATGCAGAAACAAATTCAAGCTGCGGAGCAAACAATAAGCAAGGATGCTTACTTCCAAGAAATGAGGGAAACTTGGGATTGCACAAGAGAATACATGCTCAAAAAGCTCTCAGAATTGGAAGCAATAAACAAGAGGGCGGCGCTTGCTATTCAGGAAAATGCGGTAGTTAAGAAAAGGCTTTCCTTGGAGAAGCAGAATGTCAACCTAAGGCCCTTCTTGATGAGGCTGAGCTTTGAGGCTTGCAGGGGCTATGACTGGAAGAGGATAATCCCTGCATGCGCAGCTGCAGAATTTCTCAATATTTCAACATACATAATAAATGCAATTTTTGATGAGAAGGGCGAATCAAGAAAGGACATAAACCAATACATCATAGCCGGAATGGTTTTTAGGGATCTGGCTTCGGAATGCTTTCCAGATTTGGGAATAAGCCTCTCTCCTGAAGAAATCACAAAAATCCACTATGCGCTTACTGAGATAAATAAGCTCATTTATATCGGGCAGCACATTGATTTGTATCAGCTCAAAAAGGAGAATATTGCCGATTTTAATTCATTTGAGGAGATGAAAATTCTTTATTTGGACAGAACCGAGAAAATATGCGGCAAATTCATGGAGAATATTGCTTGCATTGGCGCGATTCTTGCGGATGCAACTGCCGAACAGCTTGAAACATTGAAAAATTTTGGCTTGAGTTATGGAAATGGTGTGCAGATAGCAAACGATTTGGGGGATTTTGTGCTTGGCACTTCGCAGGCTGTTGATTTTGAAAAAACTTATAAAGACCAATACTCGGACATCAGGCATGGAAAGCTCACTTATCCCATAATTCTTGGTCTTGAAATTGCTGAGGAAACCCCTGTAAAAGCGCTTTTGGGGAAGGATAATGTAAACTATAAAGAGCTTGAACTCTTAACACGCTATCTGAAAGAATCTGGAATATTTGAAAAAATAAAAGAGCTTTCAAAGGCAGAGTATTATGAGTGCAAGCGCACACTCAGAAATCTGCCCAAATCTGAAGCAAGGAGTATGCTTTCACTAATGGCTTCAATGTTGCGCTCAAACAAGTATTTTACATTCTTCAGGAAACTGGAAGAAACCAAACCCTTAAATTCTAATTCCCTCTAATTATTGCTTTATGAACAAGGGGCTAATGCTTCAGCTCATCGGCCTTTTTCTTATAGTGCAGGCGCTCGGGATTGCTGTTGCTGTAAATCTTATTGGAATGCACATAAGCGTTCCGATTTTTACAGAAAACCCTGAGGATATTGCAAATGCTGCTGGCCTCTTTGTTTACATTCTGATTTTTACCGGAGCGCTATTGCTGATGATTCTGTTCATGAAGCGCAGGCCGCTTTACTGGGTAATGAAGGCGCTTGAGCTTGTTGCGGTTTTCGCTACCTCAACAATCGTATTCTCGGTTTTCATGCCTGAAATAATCGCGTTTGTTCTTGCCTTCATTATTGTTTTATTGCGCATAATTTACGCGCAGCATATTATGCTGAGAAATGTCGCCTCTGTGCTGGCGGTGAGCGGCGCGGGCGCGGTAATCGGGGTTTCATTGGGCGTTCTGCCGGTAATGGTTTTCATTGCGCTGCTTGCGGTTTATGATTTAATTGCGGTTTTCAAGACAAAGCACATGGTGGTAATGGCAAAATCAATAACAAAAATGAATTTGGCGTTTACGTTTGCAATGCCCGCAAAAGGGGAATTAATTGCTGAAGCCCCGAGCGGAAGGAAAAAGGGAAAATTGGTAAAGGTGCCTGCGCACATGTTTGAGCTGGGAACAGGGGATATGGTAATTCCATTGATGTTTGCAAGCTCTGCAATGAATGCAAGCGCGCTTGCATTTCCATTGTATTTGGTGCCCGCGCTGCTGATATTGCTTGGCTCAATTGTGGGATTGATAATTACTGTTGATTATTCCTCAAGGCATGTCGGGAAGGCGCTTCCCGCGCTGCCATTGCAAGTTGTAATAATGCTTGTGCTCTATTCCATAGCCAAATTTGCGGGATTTTAAACTGCAGCAAATTTGCCTGCAATCTTTGAGAGCAGTTTGTTGTTTTGCTTTACGCCGCCGCTCATGCTTTTTATGCTGCAGTTTATGCTACCAAGCTTATTGTCTATGTTATTTAGAGTTGAGGAAATAGAACCGTATTTGCCGTCTAATTTATCAAAACTTTCTGCTGCAGTTTTTGTCAGACTATCGGTCTTTGAACCGAGTGTTTTGAAATTTTTATTAATTTTTGAACCGAGTGTTTTGAAATTTTTATTAATTTTTGAACCGAGTGTTTTGAAATTTTTGTTGTTTTCTGATTTCAGCGAATGCATAATCAATGTTGCAATCTCTGCCTTTTCTATGGCCTCTTTAGCCTCTATCTTGAGCCTTTTCCCATAATCTATCTCAAATGTTTTTAATTTTTTGCCGGGCTTTTTGAAATCCTTGCTGTGCTCAAAGGCAATTGTTGTTTTTGCAACATGCAGCGACAATGGATCGGAAGGATTGCCACGGATTGTTATTCTTTTTATAAAAGCGGAAATTGTTGGTTTTGGCGCTTGCGCATAGATTTCCACAGAGCCATCATCAAGATTGCGCGCAAAGCCAATTATTTGCATATTTCTGGCTATTTGCTTTGCATATGCGCGGAAGCCTACGCCCTGCACATTTCCAAAAACAAGGATTCTTGCTGTTTCCAATTTCTCACATAAATACTTGTATACAAGCAGTATTTAAACATTTCTATTTTTACGATTATTGCCGAATATTGTTAGAAGCAGGTTTATATACATTTCTGTATGAAATTACTATACTGATTAGCATGGAACAGGCCGAATACGAAAAATTGCTGGACAGGGCGTATGCCGCGCTTCCGAAGGAGGCGCTGACCAAGGAGAGGTTTGAGATGCCTGTTGCCGACTCTTTCATACAGGGGCAGAAAACAAACGTGAAGAATTTCGGCAGCATACTGAAAACAATAAGGAGGGAGCCCGAGCACATGCTGAAATACATAACTAAGGAAATCGGCACACAAGCAACAATGCAGGAGGACAGGCTTGTATTGAATGGAAAATTCACAAGCAAGCAGGTAAATGACATTTTCACAAATTACATTAAAATGTATGTTCTGTGCCACGAGTGCCTGCGCCCCGATACAAAAATTGCAGATGAGCACGGAGTGAAACTTCTCAAATGCGAGGCGTGCGGCGCATCAAGCCCGGTGAAGAGGCTTTAACGGATTGTATGGTGGGAACATCTATTCAAAACTGCATGTTGTTGGAAAGCAATCTGTTTTTGCCTGCTGCGACAGGGAGCTTGCCGGGAAAATGCTGAAGCAGGGGGAAATTGCATTCAGGGTTGATGAAGAATTTTATGGAAACAAGAAAACGGATGAGAAGGAACTTGCAAAAGCGCTGAAGGAGAATGCAAACATAAACCTTGTGGGAAAGAGGGCTGTTGGGATTGCGCTTAGGGAAGGTATTATAAGCGGAAATGACATAATAAAAATATGCGGAATCCCGCATGTGCAGATAATTAAAATATGAAATTCAATTCGCAAAAATTTAATGCCTGGTGAAAAACATACCTGACAGAAAAAAATATGTGGAGCAGAGCCCTGAGGAGCTTATCGGAAGGATTAGGTTCCCGAGAAAGCAGGAGCTTGAGCAGTTTGCTGTTGTTATGCAATTGCTTGGGGTTGACAAGATAAGGGTTGCTTGTGAGGATGGGAAGGAAAGGCTTGCGAGGATTCCGGGAAGGATGCGCAAAAGGGTGTGGATGCGCGAGGGGGATCTGGTGCTTGTGAAATTGTGGGATTTCCAGCCGATCAAGTGCGACATAATATGGCGCTTTGTGGGAGTGCAAGTGGAGCACTTAAAGAAGAGGGGATTGCTGAACAATCTGCCGCTGTGAAATTATGGCAAAGCCGTTTTTGTTTGAGCGGATGAGCTGGAAGGAAATTGAATCTGCGCAGAAGAAAACAAGGACAGTTGTAATTCCATTGAGTTTGCTTGAGGAGCATGGGCCTCACTTGCCTGTTTCTGTTGATTATCTGCGCGCATATGAAATTGCAAAAAGAGTAAAGAAAAACTTCTTTTTATTGCCGCCGATAATAATCGGAAATACAGGAAAATACAGCTGTGCGTTTCCCGGAACTATTTCTATTTCTGAAAAAACACTGAAGCGCTTAATTGTTGAAATGTGTGAATCACTGCATTTCACAGGCTTCAGGAAAATATTTGTTTTCAGCGGGCACAACGGGAAAAAGCACAGCAAAGCGGCGGAGCACGCGGCAAAGGAACTCAGAAAAAAGAAAATTAATGCGAACTATATAACAACAAGCATGCTAGAAAAACGTGCTAGAGAAGGGGTGGTTGAAACGCCGGGAGATTCACACGCTGGCGAGTGTGAAACCTCCGAGGTGATGGAGCTTTCTGAAAAAAGCGTTAGGAAAGGCAGGCTTGTGAAATCATTCCCGGATTACCCGAAAAGGGGGAGCGCGCTTGATTTCAGGAAGGCAAATCCTTCCGGAGTGAAGGGGGATTCAACAAAAGCATCGCGCAGAAAGGGAAAAATCCTTATTGATGAGGCAGTGAAAAATCTTTCAAAGCTCATATAACTGCTACATAACAGAATAGCAATTGTGTGGGCGCTATTTTTGTTTTTCATTGCTCCGCTGCGCGTTCAGTGGCGAAATGGTCCCGAAACCGCTATAAACGCCATGAACAGAACTTTCTTATGAAAGTATTTGTTGATACGCATATTTTTGTGGATTACTATTTGAATAGAAGTGGCGGAGTGGTTCCGCTTGGAGAGTTTGCATTTCAGTTTTTCAAGAGTGCTGTTGAATGCAAATTTTTTGTAATTATTTGTCAGCCTGTTATTGATGAGATTTGCGATGCCATATCAAAAACAGAGCAGGTTGTATGGGAAATGGTGTTGTGCAATTTAAGAGATGCGAAGAAGATTGAATTAGTTGAATTCTCAAAGGAGCAAGTTAAAGAGGCAAGGATACTCTCCAAAGAAAGGGATGTTCCGCTATATGATGCATTGTTTGCAATTGTTGCAAGAGACAATGATGCAGTTCTAGTTAGCAGAGATGCACACCATAGTGAGAGACTTTCTGATTTGGTAAATGTTTTTAAGCCTGAAGAGCTGAATCGCTAATCTAGCCCATATTTTTTTAGCAATTGATTTCCTGATTCTTCCCTTATTCTTTCGTATTCCTCTTGGGAAAGCTCCTTTATGCCAAGCCTTTTGCCCTCGCCAAGCCCGCGTCTTAGGTTCTCTATAATTTTCTTCTTTTTATGATCTTCCAACATTTTCCTCAGCGCTTCCCTTATGAATTCAGTCCTGCTCCCATAGGTTGAATTTCTCACAGCGGAATCTATTTCCCTCAGGAGCTTCTGCCCTATGCGGATATTGACCATTGCATTCATATACATCAATTGTATATACACAGTATTTTAACTGAAAAATTACATAAGGGATGAGAAGCTGCGCAAAGTCTTTGGAAAAGTGTTTGATGAAAGCACAATCCTTGCGGTGCATGCGCTTGCGAAAAAGGGCATTTTCAATGTGCTGGAATTCCCCATAAGCTCGGGAAAGGAAGCTGTTGTTTTCCGCGCAATAGACGCTTCCAAAAACTACAAGGCAATCAAGATTTACAAAATAGAAACAAGCGGATTTCGGCACATGATGGATTATCTGAAGGGGGACCCGCGCTTCAAGAACATTAAGAATGAAAAGCGCAATATTGTGCACGCGTGGACAAAGAAGGAGTTCGCGAACCTGAGGCTTGCAACTTCTGTTGGCGCGAGAGTCCCAATGCCTTACGCATACTATGAGAATGTGCTTGCGATGGAATTCATAGGGAAGGAAGGGATTCCCTCCAATACGCTGCGCGAAACAAAAATGGACGATTATTCGTGGGCATATGAGGCGCTTGTGGAAAATATCGCAAAACTGCTCTATAAAGCAGAACTGGTCTTTGCCGACCTTTCGGAATACAATATTCTTGTGAATGCGGAAAAGGAAAATGCCCCTGAAATTGTGCTTATTGACATTGGCCAGGCGGTTCTTACAAGCCACCCGAAAGCGGAGGAATTCTTCATGCGCGACATGCGCAATGTTGCGAATTACTTCACAAGGATTGGGGTAAAAAAAAGCGCGGATGAGCTGGTTGAGGATGTGAAGGCAATCAAAGATAAAATTTAGGGGAATAACTTAATGTGTGTGTGTTTAGCTCTGAAGTAATTGAGCCTGCCATTCCATGTATTGCTTTACTAAGTTTCTGTTATTAAGTTGTGTTCCTTTTGTATCAACTATGTATGGTTTTCCCATGTTTGTATTTGGATCTACCGCTATCAACCACTCATTCCCATCAAACTTAAATCCGTGCTCTGAAGCAATTTCATTTTCTTTTGTAATCTGCTTTTTTATTTCTTCAAAATTTTTTAATTCTTTTGTCTTACCCATTATGTGGCCATCAACTGCATAATCAATTACTTTGAGTTTTCCTCCACACGTAAGATCTGTCATTATTTGCCTTACTCTTTTTTCTGGGGTTTTTGGATCTTTCCCAATAGCAATTCTTGCTGTGGGTATTGTGCTTAAACCAATTTTCTTCAGCTGATTTAAAATAAAAACAGTCTGCATCAGTGTTGCATTGCTTTCTATCTTCAAAATTTTTTCTGCAAAAGGGAGTGGTTTTTTTCTTTTAAACTTAACTAATATGCGCCTTGAAGTGCCAGACATTCTACCTCCAAGGTCTTGCCCTGTTTCTTCAATTGCTTCTGTGTGTATTTTTTTGCCACCATAGAATTTGTATCTTTTGAGCATGCAAAATTTAAGGTTCAAACAGAATAAAAAATAATTCATTAAAGCACTTTTAAGTGCTAATTATCCGTCCTTTATCGTAAATAGCGATATATTTTTAGTAGGCATGTTTCATTATTTTTCGCATGCAGAAGATTGAAATTGTTGAATTGCAAGATATTGATTATGAAACTGCAAAAAAGGAAATCCTTGGCTATTACCAGAAACACAGGGAGGCATATCCCGATGAGGCGGCAAATGCGCTTGGAATTGAGCTTGAATTGGCAGTGAAAATTGTAAAGGAATTGATTGATGAAAAAAGGCTGGGGGTAATTGAATGACTACCCTTTATGAAATTGGCGATGCAATAAAGGGAGATCTGATTGTTGGGGAGGCAAGGAAAATAAGCAAGCCGAAAGTGATTATTGCAACGCACAGGCACAAGGCGCAGCAGGTAATTCTTGAAGAAAATGCGTTCTGTTTTATAAGGAAAAAAATCAGGTTTCTGCCATAGGCGCGGAGCGAGTGAATCCAAAAAAGTCTGCGGTAGGCCGCCTACAAATCAGTTTCTGGTTGTTTTTCATCAAGAATTTTACAAGTGATGTTTCCGTCGCAAAATTTTTGGACTAATTCTTTTAGTTCTTGTGCAGCATTTTCAATTTCTTGTTTTGTTACGGGGGGAAGACCCTCTATAACAAGAAAACAGTTTTTTGTTTCTTCTCCAAGCTTTGTCCTGTCTGCCTCACGCCAATTCCATCTTCTGCATATTGCAGAAATATTATCTTTGTAA
>JAGVWD010000035.1 GCA_018304445.1 Candidatus Iainarchaeum sp.
CTGCAAGCGCTTCCTGTTGAGGCAGCAATCCCCTTCTCATCAAGCATTATTACGATGCTCTCCCCCTCGACAAAATCAAACCCCAAATTCGCATTTCCCGCCAAACGATTTTTTAATGCCCCATTGAGCCATGAATCCTTTATTTTCAGGCAGCCTTTTATCAATTTATTTCTTAATTTAAGCTCGCGCGCATTCTCTTTTTTCATCTCCTTCAATGAAATTTTTAGCGCCTCTGCCATGCCCACAATCCCCGCAACATTTTCAGTTCCGCTCCTCAATCCGTTTTCCTGCCCGCCCCCGTGCATAAGCGGATGGATGTTTGTTCCTTTCCGCACATAAAGGAATCCAACCCCCTTTGGGCCGTAAAACTTGTGCGCCGAGGCAGAAAGCAAATCAATATTCATTTTCTTCACATCAATCGGAATTTTCCCAACTGTTTGCACAGCATCGGTATGGAAATAAATTCCTCTTTCCCTGCAAATTTTCCCAATTGCAGCAATGGGCTGTATTGTTCCGATTTCATTGTTTGCGTGCATTACGCTTACAAGGATTGTTTTCTCAGTTATTGCGGATTCCAGATCTTTTAAATCAATGAATCCCCCCTTGCTCACATCAAGATAAGTAACATCAAAACCATCCTTTTCCAGGAATTCACAGGTGTGCAGAACCGCATGGTGCTCCATCCTTGTTGTTATGATGTGGTTGCCCCTGCTTTTGTTCGGATAGGCAACTTCCTGCAGCGCGAGATTGTCGGATTCTGTGCCCCCGGAAGTGAAAATTATTTCATTAGGCTCTGCATTTATTGCCTTTGCAATTTGTGTCCGCGAACTTTCCATCTCCTTTTTTGCTTCATTTCCAAAATAATGCAGTGAACCCGCATTCCCGTATTTTTCGCTGAAATAGGGCATCATTGCCTTAAGCGCCCTTCCATCAATAGGAGTAGTTGCCGCGTGGTCAAGATAAATGCGCCTCATGCTCCATGCTCCTTGCTGCATACCCTGCAGACATTCTGCTTGTAGAATGCAATTGCATCAAGTATGCCGCTCCTTGCCCTCATTTTTCCGAAGTTTTCGCTTATGGAGTATATGCGCCCCTTCCCCTTTCTCTCAACATCCACAAACCTGCATTCCCTTAATACCTGCAGCGCATGGCTTATCTTGCTCTGTTCCTCATGCAGGGAATCAACAAGCCCAAGGACTGTTTTTGGATTTTTCCTCAGTTCAGAAATGATTTTCAGGCGCAGGGGGTTTGAAAGCACCTCAAAGCACCTGTGGTAGGAAACGGATGAATCAGCTTTCATATGAATATTGTGTCATATAAGTTTATAAAGCCTGCCCCTTCAGGATAATTATATTTCCCCTACGGTTTCTTAGAAACGGACCACAGAAGCTCAAAATATTTCCTGTAGGCATCGGCAATATCTTTGTTTACCATCACAAAGCACAAGGGATAATTTCCCTTCCACAAAATATTTACAACCCTGTCGCCATAGATGTTTATGACTGCAGGATTTGAGATATGCTCGGGCAGAAAGCGCTTTTCCGCATGAAACTGCTTCTGCGCAAGGGGCTTGCCTTTCGTATCAAATTTATACAAAGCCCTGATTTTAATTCCTTTTTTGATTCTCTCCTTCTCCCATTTCTGGTAAAATAGCGGCATAACCTCATCTTCCCTTGCAATTGCGCCAATCATCAGATGCTCTTTTCCTGCATGCTTAAGCACATCCCTTCTCATTGCCTTGAATCCCTCAATCCCCTCCAGAATATGGGCCTCAGCCTTGGGCTTTGATTCGCGGTATTTGTTCAGCTCAGGGAGAATTCTTTTCATTTTATCTATTTTCTCCTCAATCCCAGATTTCTCCTCTTCCAAAACATCAATCAGTTTTTCAGAGGAGGTTGCCTCAAAAAATGTAATTGAGCCCTTTTTCACAAAATTTGCAAGGCCCTTTTCAACAAGCCTGCTTAATCCCTCATAAACCCTTGACCTGTGCAATCCGCATTCATGCGTAATCCTTCCGGAAGTTGTAGAGCCAAGCCTGAGCAATGCCTCATATATTTTGATTTCATTCCCGGTAAGGCCCAATTCCTGCAGAAATGAGAAGTCCATAGCAATATTGCTGAAAAACAGAATATAAACCTATCTTTGTGTCCTCCTCAAACAGGAAGACTCATATATTTGAATAGCCCATGTGCATATATGTATAGGGAATTTTATGAGAAAAAAATTGGCAGTTCTTTGCATTCTTGTTGCGATAGCGGCAATTGTTATATCGGCAGGCTTTGTTACACAAGCGAATGTGCAACCCAAAAGCGACAAAGTCAGAATAGGTCTGCAGCTGATGATGCCACAAACCACCTTGATTCGGATAGCGGATGCAGAGGGCTTTTTCAAAAGCAATGCGCTGGATGTTGAAATAACAGAATTCACAGCAGGCAAATTCGCGTTCCAGGCGCTCCTTGCAAAAGACCTTGATTTTGCGGTTTTAGGGGACATTCCCCCTGTGCTGGCAAAAATGCAGGGAAACGACTTTTATATTCTGACCGAAGTCGGAACAAATGAGAATGAAGATCCTGTATTGGTTATTGATGATGGCAGCAAAACCCCTGAAGAGTATTTCTCAAAACCAAGAAAAATATCAACTACGCAAGGCGGCACGCCGGAATTTTCATTCTATCTCTTCATGAAAGAATATGGAATTGAAAAGGATGGGGTTGAAATAATCGCACAAAAACCTGAGGAGATGATTGGAACACTTGCAAGCGGCTCTGTTGATGGGATTGCAATTTTTGAGCCCTATCCAACGCTTGCGGAAGAGAAAATTGACAAAAAGATGCTCCGCTTTACCCTGCCAGAAGGAGTGTACCCCACAAAATATCTTTTGAGCGCTGACAGGGAGTTTGTTGACAAGAATCCTGAAACAGCAAAGCGCCTGCTGAAAGCCTTAATTCAGGCTGAGGAATTCGTAAATAAAAATCCTGAAAAAGCAAGGCAGATTTTTTCAGAAAAAACAAAATTGGATATGAAAATTATTGAAAAAATATGGCCTGATTTCATCTTCAAAGTTGATTTGAGCGAAGATCTGCTCAAAAACTGGGAAAAGGAAATGAAATGGGCAATTGAAACAGGAAAAGCGCAGGATGGCGGGGAAACTGATTTCAAAGCGCTTCTGCGCAAGGATCTGCTTGATGCTGCAAGGAAATAAAATCCACTAAGGAGCTAAAATGCGCCTGAACATAAAAGCGCTGGCTTTTCTTGCAATTATTTTACTGCTTTGGGAAATAGTTTTTCAGCTTGGCATTGTCAACAGGGCGCTTTTCCCTGGGCCATCAAAAGTCCTTGAAGCAGCATTGGAATGGCTGTTTTCGGGAAATCTCGCAAATGATGCTTTCACAAGCCTCTGGAGGCTTGCAATAGGCCTGGGAATTGGAGCAGCATTAGGAACACTCCTTGGCTTGATTATAGGAAGAATCCTCTTCCTTGAGGAAACAGTTGCGCCATTGCTTCACATTCTTAGGGCATTGCCGCCTGTAGCGCTCATTCCATTGATCATTATATGGTTTGGGATAGGGGATATTGCAAAAATATTTTCAATTTCTTTCGCAGTGTTTTTCCCCGTGTGGATCAGCGCAATGGTGGGTGCAAAGGCAGTTCATGCAGATTATATAAAGGCGGCAAAAATATTTTCGAAATCCTCGATTGAAACCTTCCAGAAGGTTATTTTTCCAGCAATTGTTCCGTTTTTGATCAGCGGAATCAGAATAGGGATAGGAGTTGCATTCATAATGGTTTTTGTAAGCGAGCTTGCAGGTGCATCTTCGGGATTGGGATATTTTATCGCAACAGCGCAGATAATCTACAGGGCTGATATGATGTTAGCTGGGTTAATTGTTCTGGGGCTGATTGCAGCCGCGACAGATTTTGCGTTTGTAATTTTCTCAAAAAAGATATTTTCCTGGGCGGAGCTGTGATTATGAGGGAATATGTTTCAATAAATGGCCTAAGCGTAAAAATGAGAGAGCATATTCTCAAGGACGTTTTCCTGAATGTAAGAAAGGGGGAATTCGTTTCAATTGTCGGGAAAAGCGGCGCAGGCAAAACAACATTGCTTAATGCGCTTGCGGGGCTTGTAAAATTCGAGGGCAGAATAAGAAAACCCGAAAAAACCACTATGGTTTTCCAGAACTATTCCCTATTTCCATGGATGAATGCAGAAGAAAACATAGCCTTTGGCCTTGAAAAGCAGGATAATGAAAAAATTGCCGAGCTGATTGAAAAAACAGACCTTGCGGGCAAGGAGCAATATCTGACTAAACAGCTCTCAGGGGGGCAGCAGCAAAGGGTCGCAATCGCGCGCGCATTGGCCTCAAACCCGGACCTTATCCTGCTGGACGAGCCGTTTGCAAGCCTTGACAGCTATACAAGAATGCAGATGCAGGGATGGCTCAAGGACATTATAAGCGGGAATGGCACAACAATAATTCTGGTAACCCATGATGTTGATGAGGCAATACTCCTGAGCGACAGGGTTCTATTGCTCAAGGACAAAACTCTGCACCAGGAATTTGCAGTTCCCTTCACAAAGCCAAGGGACAATGAAATAAGATACAAGCCCCTGTTCCAGCGCCTGAAAAAGGAAATAATAAAATCGCTTTAAATCTGCCCAAATCTGCCGGGTTACACTCTGCCTGCAATCTTTACCAGATTATCATTGATTTTCACAAGAATGGCGGATATTTTTCCATATTTTCCATCAAGCGATTTAAAGTTCACATTAGTCTTTCCAAATCCTTTTTTTGTCTCCCCCCTCAGGGATTTAGAATTTTCATCCATTTTTCCAAATCCATTTCTCGTTTCTTCCCTCTGCAATCTGAAATTCTCATTCATCTCGCTGAATCCTTTATTCATTATTACCAATCCGTCATCAAGCCTCTCTGCAATTTCATCAGGGCCTCTTACTATCCTGAAATTGTCGAATTTGCCTGTGGATGGGATTTCTTCAGTTTCAATATCTTCTATTGTTGCAGTAGTCTCCTTCCTGTCCCCGACGCTGGGATTTCCCAGCGCATGCAGGAATTTTTCCAGCCCTTCCACTTCGCCCTCGCAGATTATCAATACATCCTCATCATAATTGTCAAGATTTTCAACACTGCCAAAGAGATTGTGCTTTTTTGCAAGCTGCTTTACAAAGCGCCTGAAAGCAGATTTCTGCACATCGCCCTTGACCTTAATTGCATAGGCCTTTTGCATGCAATAAATTATGCACAAACAAGTATTTAAGCATTTCTATTTTTACGCTTATTGCCGATATTGTAAATTGTCAACTTTCAGCCCTGCGGAGCAGTTTTCTCTTTATTCTTCCCGCCTTTTCCCTTATTGCGCGCTTCCCGATCCTTTTTGCGATTTTTTCCTTTATCCTGCGCCTTCCCACAATGCTTTTTGTCGCATACTTCAGCCCCTGCAGTATTTCCTTCCTGTGCAACGGCTCTACAGCGGGCTCGTAAATATTTTCCTTAAGCTCCTTCATCAGCGGCCCTGCCCAGATTACATTCCTTTTGTCCTGAAGCGCGCTCAGCAGAAATTCATTTGTAATTTCCCCAGTTTCATTTACCCTCAGCCTTATCATCCCGCAGCCTATCCTTTCTGCGGAATGCGCATCGCTCCCTGCGGTAATGAAAGCCGCCTTCTCCCCCAGCTCTATGGGCGCAACGCACCTGTTCACAAGCTCTGAGCTTGCAACGCATCTGTTCACAAGCTCAGAGCTTTTCGCGTCAATCTTCTTCCTCATTTTTGCCCCTATTTTCCCTATTGCAATCCTTCTCGCGACCCTGTTCCTTTCAAGGAAGCCGAAGAACTTCAATGGCCTTTTTATCCAGCCCGAATCCAGCACATACCTGTAAAGCGAGCCAATCATCCCGTCGTATGTTTCCACCCCAATATAATTGCGCTCCACAATTTGCTCCAGCTTCTTCCTCCCAATAAGATATGCCGCAGAATCATGGCTGAATCCCCAGGGATGCGCAATGCTCAGCAGCAATCCATTTTCTTTTGCGATTTCAATTGCGCGCTCAATCGGCAAACCAATTTCAAGCAGCTCGGGAATTTCATAAATGCCCTCATCCTTCCCGTAGGCAATCACATGCCCTATACTTGTTTTCAGCTCAATTCCCGGAATCAGAAGTACACCCTCCGGCTTCTCCGCAGCAATGCGCTCATACGCCTCCTTTGGATTGTGCTCCGCATGCTCAGTAATTGCAACCGCATCCAGCCCAATCTCAAGGACGCGCTTCCAGTACGCAGAAGCCTTAGTGTCCTTTTCAATTGCATGGGTATGAAGGTCAGCGTTTAATGTCTTGGGCATCAATATAAGCAATGCGGAAGAATATTTATAGGTTTTGCAGGGGGTCTGTTGATTCATGGTGCCAAGGATGCAGTAGGAAACATGCCCTGAAAAAAAGCAAAGGAAGGTGCAGAATGCCTAAAAGCCTCTTTCTAATACACTAAATTTGTACATTTAAATATTTCTATATTAATAGAAACATTTATAAATAAATTTATACACTAATCGTACTATGCGCAAGGTTGAATTTATTTACAGGGAACTGCTGTTCCAGGCGCTTGAGAAAAAAGCGCTCTCATTTACCCAGAGTGATTTAAGCAGCAGGCTGGATATTTCACTTACCAATGTAAACCACGCATTGCAGCCGCTGAGGAGGATGAATGCAATTAAGATAAACCCGCGCAATTTTTCAATAGTCAATGCGAGGAAAATCCTTTTTTACTGGGCAAGCATCAGGAATCTGCAAAAAGACATTATCTACAGCACAAGGGCAGAACTGCCAATAAGGGAAATTGAAAAAAACATGCCCGATGATGCAGTTTTTACCGCCTATTCTGCATATAAATTCAAATTCAGGGATGCTCCTGCGGATTACAGCGAAGTATATGTTTATGCCCCCGGACCTGAAGAAATGAAAAGGCGTTTTCCCCCCCTCAATAAAAACCCGAATCTGTTCGTGCTTGAAAAGGATGCGCTGATGGAAAAATACGGAAAAACCGCAGGCATTGCGCAGTTGTTTGTTGACCTTTGGAACCTTCATGAGTGGTATGCAAAGGATTTTCTAAAATCTTTGGAGGAAAGGATAAATGCCCTACTGGAATGAGCTGATAACAGAAAAAAGCTGGGAAATGCTTCAGGAATTGCAGAAGAAAAAAATAAAATTTGTCCTGATAGGCGGCTGGGCCGCCTGGCTTTACACAAAGGCACAGAAAAGCAGGGACATTGACATTATAGTGGATTTTGAGGAATTGAGCAAGCTAAAGCAATTGTTTGATTTGAGCAAGAACGAGCGCCTGCACAAATATGAGTTCCACATGGGTGAAATTGATATTGATGTTTATGTCGGGCATTTCTCAAAACTTTCAGTCCCTGTTGAAGAGGCGGCAAAAAAAACAAGGAGAATGGAGGGATTTTCAGTAGTTGAGCCAGAAGCGCTTTTAATCCTCAAGCAGGGCGCGGAATTGGCAAGAAAAGAAAGCGAGAAGGGCTTCAAGGACAGGCTTGACATAATGAATCTGCTGCTCAATGCGGAAATTGACTTTGCAGAATACAACAATATGCTGCAGAAATACAACATCCCGCACCTGAAGCAGAGGCTTGTAGAGATAGTGCAGGGCTTCAGGGAAGGGAAATACCTAGATATGAATCCGGCGGAATTGAAGAGAAGCAGGCAGGCGCTGCTGGAAAAGATAAAAGGTGCCAAAAAATGAGCAGAACCTTTAATGATGTTGCAAAACTCATAGAAAAGATGCTCTCAAAGCGTGGCGATCCAGTTGACAGAAGCCTTTCGCTCAGCGCGGAAGCAGATAACTTGATTGAAGAGGCAAGGGAAGTCAAGCAGGAGACACTCAGGCGCAAAATTGATGCGAAGCGCTTGAAAGAGGAAATTGGAGATGTGCTCTGGGATGTAATTCTCCTAAGCAAGATTGCCGAGAAGCAGAAACTCTTCACGCTTCAGGAAATGCTCGCGCTGCTTAAAAAGAAAATAAAGCAAAGAAACCCGCATGTTTTCGGGAAGGAAAGGGCAAATTCGCTGAAAGAAGCGATTGAAGCAAAGAGAAAGGCAAAGAGGGAATGGAAAGCAAGAAAAAGCAAAAAAGACTGAATTTCCTTAACTGCAGTTTAAGAATCAAAGCTTCCATACCTCAATCATAATCATGTATATTTCTTTCTGCTTAAATTCCCCTTCAAGATGCTTTTTATACTTACAAAACCAATCTATGTTTTTTC
>JAGVWD010000036.1 GCA_018304445.1 Candidatus Iainarchaeum sp.
CATTATAACAAGCAGTATTACAGCATCCACAGTAAGCGTGAACGCGCCCATGAACCCATTGTAGAACAGCGCAAGGTCTGTTACCAGAAACAGAATTCCAAGGACAAGAAGTATTATGCTTATTGCCCTGTTCTTCGCATGCGCGCCGCTCAGCTTTGCCTCCTGCAAGTCCAATTGCACAGTCTTGAGCTGCGAGCTCAGATCATTGAGCTTTGTTTTCACCCTGTCGCTGAGCTCTGCCATGCCGCTGACATTCTCATTTATTGCCTTCTTGAATTCAGCTTCCTTCCCCGCAAGCCTGAGCTTGTATTCGACCAGGTCCTCTCTTACCTCTCCGGCAATCTTTTCCTTCAGCCCCTGCATTTCTGCTTCTGCCTCCTCCTTTATGAATTCCCTTATTTCCCCCTTCGCCCCGGAAAGCCCTTTTCCCGCATAAGCGCCCTTGTTGGCTGCTGCGCCTTCAGGCACTGCCCTTGCAAAAGCGCCCGCGCCAGCCTGCGCAATGAGTTTTTTTGCCCTCGCCTCATCAACCCCGGATTCCCTGAGGGTCTGGGTTATTTCGGCATCTGAGCTTCCCGCAGAGCGCATTTTGTCCACTACATTCACTATTTTTTCATCCTTTTCCGAAGCCTGTTCCTTTTTATTCCCGAAAATCTTCATTTGACCACTTCAATTTCCTTTTCTATTTTGTCGCTATAATCATAAGCGCTTATATTAAAATATATATTCCCTTTCCCAATTCCAAGCGCATGTATCACATAGGGAAGCTCCCTGCACTCATTTTCAGAAAGGGGGATATTTGCGACCTTTGCGCTTTCCGAATCAAAAATTTCATCATACCTGAAAATTATGCTCATATTGTCAAATGACTGCCCCAGATTGCAAAGCTCAAGCGTTATCCAGAGATTCTGGTCAGCAAATATCTTCTCCCTGCTTAGCTTCAATGTGCTCCTTATCTTTATCCGCTGCGTTTTCCCAGGCTCCAGAATTCTTTTCACAGGCAGATGGAATGGGGCGCTCGCAGAGACAATTATATCCTTTCCGGCTGCAGTTTCAAGGGGAAAATTCAGGATTGCTTCCCTTCCGGACCTCAATGCGCTTAGCACTTTTGAATTTTCAACTTCATCCCCCACAAGCAGCTCTATCCTGATGTCCTTTATCATGCGGCTTGACTCGTTTTTTACTGCAACAATTACCGCATCCCCGTTTTCCCCGATTGACGCGTCAATTGCTATTCCCCCGTTGAAATAGAGCAGGTAGAAAATAATTGCGGCATATGCCAGATATATGCCGGCAAACACAATGAAAAAATGCCCCCTATTCTCAAGCACAAATCGCCTTATGCTGTCAAATTTCTCAAAGAAGCTTCCCTTCGGCGCCTCCTCTTCCCATTCGCGCATGTAAGTGGGCTCTGCGAATTTGAGCTCCTCTTCCCCGTTAACAGCGCCTAAATAATTCGGCTCTTCAAACAAATCCTCATAAAGCCTTTTGCGGTTTTCTTCGGCCATTTTCCCAATAACTTAATGGCTTTGGTATTTATAATAGCTTCAGCTTTCCCGTGTATTTGTCAATTTCCCTTTCCTCTGCAGGGCCAATTCCAATGCAAGTAGTTTCCCCTTCCGCAATCTGCGTCAATCCCGCATCCCTTATGAGCGCCGCTGGGAACAATTTCTTCACATTTTCAAACAATTCAAGAAGCTCTTTTTTCCCTGCAACTTTCAATACGCTCTTCTGCTGCCCCGTTTCCTTCCACTCCCGCACATCTTCAGGATTTTCCCTCTCCGCCTTCTCAAGCGCGGAAACGCTCGCATGCGCGCATTGGGCGGCGATTTTCCCCTTTCCCATATTAAGGTCAGTGCGCACAACAATTACCTGCTTGTAGGCCATATCCATCAAACAACAGTGTCTATCAGCTTCAGCTTTTTTGTAACGCCATTTGCATTCCAGAGCGCCGAAAAGGAATACGAATCCCCCTGCTTCTGCAGCCTTACGGTCCTGTCGTTCGGGTGCTCATGCCCCTTTATTGTGTATAGGCGGTTGAACTGCACATTTGCATACTCATCCCCAATTCTTATGAGCCTGAAAACAAATCCCGAATCCCCGTCTGCCTCGAATTCCTCGTTTTCAGAAACCTCCACTTGCTTTATTTCCTCGCTCTTTTTGAAGGGAGGCTGCCAGTCCTGCTTTATGTCCTTGATTTCAAAAACTGCTTTCATAAAATCCACCCCGAATTCTCTTTATTCTCTTTTTATTCAAAAAAGACATAAAAATTATGCCCTTAATGAATAAAAACCTTCTGTCTTTACCATGCGGATTCAGCGGCAATCTGCTCCCCAAATCATTATAAAGGGTTTTTCCCCAAATCTTATGTATAAAAGCCCCTTTTCTTTTTGAAAAAGAAAAGGCCCTTGGGTTCCACAAAGTTTGAACACTTGGCTTGCAAACTTTGCGTTCAAACTTTGTGCAAAAGAAAAACAGGTTTCAGAAATGGTTCAGAGGAATCTCAATGAGGTAATTGGCGAGGCTGTTGCAAGCATCAAGGGAACAGAGCAGAAGCGCAGGCTGTTTGCAGAAAAGCTTTTAATTCTTAAGCAGAGAAATCTCCAGGACTTTGAAAGCAAGGAGCTTGTTGAGCAGAGCCTGATTTTCCCAATGAATATGCGCAAGCTCAACTGCACTGTTGCCGGAGTGGATTCAGGATTCCTCATGAAAAGCCTGCATGCCGCCGATATGCTCATACTGCGCACATGCGCGGCAATATTCACATATTCTGAAAGCAGCCTCTCAAACGCGCAGTATTATCCTAACCTTTACTCATTTCCCATTCCCGAGCTGAATACGAAAGCCCTTGAGCGCGATGAGCTTTCCTGCAGCAAATCCCTGAAGCGCCTTTACGAGGAGGTGAAAATGGCAAAGGAGGTAATTGAAAAATTCTCCCCGCATTTCATGCTCATTGACGGCAGCATAATCCCCCAGTACGCGGACAAGCCGCGCCCAGATTCCTGCGTCATTGACAATTACAAGGGGATAATAAACGAATTCCAGTCGCTTTACAAGGTTTCCGAAAAGAACAGCTGCGAGCTCATAGCATGCGTAAAGGACTCCCGGGGCTCAAGGTTCAGGAGCATAATTCAGGAGGAGCTCCTCACAAAGGAAAAGCTGATTGACGCCGCAATGCTTGATGAGTGCTTTGACTCGAATCTCCTTGACTATCTTTTGAAAAAGGGTGAGCGCTCATTCGCATTTTCATATACCAAAAGCATTTCCGAGCATCCTGTCCTGCACGATTTCTCAGAGGAATACGCGAAAAAAATATTCGCGTTTTACATGAAGCCAAGCGCGCTTGACCGCCCCTTAAGGGTTGAATTCCTGCATTCAAATGGCGCGGATTTGACAAAACACACGAACGAGATTGCGGGAGCGGTTTATGCCTTAAGCTCATTGCACAGGGAATTCGCCTATCCCTCAGTCCTTATAGAGGCTGATTTGCGCGCGCGCCTTAGGCCCGAGGAAGTGGAAACAGTTTACAACAAGATAATCGACAAGCTGGGGAGAAACTCAGCATTCATGGCGCTCAGGCGAAATTCAAGGCCATTTAGATGAGGAATATGCTTTATAATGGATTCCGAGGGGAGAGTATTTAGGGAAAGGCATTTGGAGGCATAAAAATGGAAGTAATAAAAAAATCATGGCCCGAGTTTTTCTCCAAGCACAAATCAGGGAAGCGCTGCTCGGAAGTAAGGCTCGCTGACTTTGACCTGCGTTCCGGGGATACTATGCTGCTGAAGGAATTCAATCCCAAAACCAAGAAATTCACAGGAAGGGAAGCGCGCAGGAAATGCAGGATTGTAAATAAATTCAGCCCGTTGAAGCATTACACAATGGCGCAGCTGAAAAGGCACGGCCTCTATGTAATTGAATTTGAATGAACAAAAATGAGAAAAATGCCCGATAAAAAAATAAAAGAAAAAATATTCAGGTTTTGTCCGGAGTGTGGCTCAATAAACACAAAAATGACAACAATTCCCTGGAAGGTTGGCGGGGGAGCGCTTAGCCATTACAGATGCATGGATTGCTCATATGACGGCCATATGCTTGAGGGCAATTTGAAGGCAATAAAAAAATTCAAGGGGAAATTAAAAATAAAAAAGTGAGAAAAATGCCCGAACAAAATGATCTTGGAACCGTAATCTCAACGCTTGAGGGCCCCTCCCCGGGAAATGTTGATTTTGTTGTGAACCTCCCCGAAATGGTCCTGCACAGGGGGCAGTTTGTTGAGATGTCCTATTCCGAGGGAACGCTCATTGCGATGATTGTTGATTTGATAAAAACAAACCGCTATTTTGAGCGCGCAGATTCTGTGAAGGAATTTGAGGCTTCAGGGAAAAAAATGCTGGAAGTGTTTCCCACAGGTGAATGGGAATACCTCATCGCAAAAACAAAGCCCCTGGGAGTTTTCAGCCCAGATGGGAGAGTAAAGCGTGCAACCTCCCCAATAAGCCCTGGCACGAAGGTAAGGCTCGCAGGCAATGAGAAGCTGCACAAGTTCCTGGGACTTGATTCGGCGAACGGCCTGCACATAGGGAATGTTGAATTCCACGATCTGCCAGTAAGCCTGAACCTCACAAGGCTTTTTCAAAAACACCTTTCTATTTTGGCCCAATCAGGCTCCGGAAAGTCGTACCTAGTTTCAGTCATGATTGAAGAACTGCTCAAAAGAAAAAAAGAATCTGGGAGACTTGCCGCAATTGTTTTTGATGTTCATGGAGAATACATTAATTTCGGGGAGGCAATAACCGACAGCAAGCATGAGGATTATTCGAACAAAACAAAAGTGGTAAAGGCGCGCGACATAAGGATAGGGGTTCCGAAACTCTCTGCAGCAATTCTCAATTCGATAATTCCTGATTTGAGCTCCGCGCAAGTTAGGGATGTTGCAAGAATCATAGAGCAGTTGCGCAGGAACATGCAGGCAACAGGTCCCTTTGATTTCAGGGATGTGAAAAATGCAATTTCAGCGGATTCGGAAATAAAGGACAGCACAAAAGCTGCTTTAATAGGCTGGCTTTCAGGCCTGGAATATCTGAACCTGTTTGCAAGGACTGATGCCCCAAGCATAACTGATTTAATTGCCCCAGGCGAGCTTACAGTAATTGATTTCTCGGATATTGTGAACCAGCGCAAGAAGCAGATTATTGTAAGTTATTTCCTGCGCAGGCTCTTTGACAGCAGAAGAAGCAAACACATTCCCCCATTTGTTGCAGTAATTGAAGAGGCGCACCAATTCGCTCCCGCAATGGCAAAGGAGGAAAGCGCAATCTCAAAGGGAATAATTGAAACAATTGCGCGCGAGGGAAGAAAATTCGGCGCAAGCGTCTGCTTAATTTCCCAAAGGCCAAAAAGGCTCAGTACAACAGCGCTCTCGCAGTGCAATACACACATTATACTGCGCATAACAAACCCCTATGACCTGAAGCATATTGGTGAAAGTTCTGAGGGATTGGACCAGCGCAGCCAGGACATGATTTCCTCGCAGAGAGTCGGGGAAGCACTCATTGTTGGAGAGGCAACAAATTACCCTGTTTTTGTGAAAATAAGGGAGCGCAAATCACTTGAATCAAGCCATGAGGTTCCCTTGGAAAAGGCAGCGCTTGATTTTGAAGCGCGCAAGGAAAAAGCAGGCGAAGAAACCGAGGAATTTTTGTAA
>JAGVWD010000008.1 GCA_018304445.1 Candidatus Iainarchaeum sp.
AACAAAGAATGTTGCGGATTTTCTTTCAGGAATTTGCAAAAAGAACGGCAAGCCCCTGCTTGTTGATTCAAAAAACTTCATGTCCCTTAAAGTTAGGGGCGCTTTTCTCCTGAAGCCGAATGAGAAGGAGCTTGCAAATGAAACTGCAATGAAAACAGGCTCTGAAAAATCATTCGAGAACGCCGCGAGGAAATTCTATTCCGCGCTGAAGCCGGAGTTCCTTGTTGTGACACGCGGGGCGAAGGGCATTTCGGTATTTGATGGGAAGAAATTCAGCAGCATGGGCACAAGGGCCGAAAAGATAGTTGACATTACGGGGGCAGGGGACACAGTAATCGCGGCGCTTGCGCTCGGCGCCGCATGCGGCCTCGACGTATTTGCTGCTGTGGAACTAGCAAATTATGCCGCAGGCATAGTGATAAAAAAGCCGGGCACTTCTGTTGCAACTCCTGAGGAGCTGAACAATTTCTTCATGGAAGGGGATTGCAGATGAACTGCGCGGTATTCCTTGACAGGGATGGGACGATAAATTATGATTATGGGTATGTGCACGAGATAAAAAAATTCAGATTCCTACCTAATGCGGCAAGCGCGCTGAAAAGATTATCCTCAAGCAAATACAAAATAATTGTAATAACAAACCAGTCCGGCATTGGCAGAAAATATTTTACGGAGCAGGATTTCCTGAAAGTGAGCGGGCATATGGTCGGGGAACTGCATAAAAAGGACGTGCGGATTGATGCAATTTACTGCTGCCCGCACGCCCCTGATGCCAATTGCACATGCAGGAAGCCTAAAACCGCAATGCTTTTTTCAGCAAAGAAGGATTTCAACATAGCACTAAATAAAAGTTTTGTTATAGGTGATAAATTGGAAGATATTGAGATGGGCAAAAAGGCAGGATGCAAGACAATGCTCATAACAAACGGAGTGAAAGAAAAAAATTCAAATGCGAACTTTAATGCAAAGGATCTGCTTGAAGCGGCAAAATACATCCTTGATGTGAAAGCATGAACGGCAAAATAAAAACAATTGATGAAATTGCGCAAATTGCAGATGCGCTGAAAAAGCAGGGCAGGAAAATTGTATTTACGAACGGCTGCTTTGATTTATTGCACTTGGGGCATGTGAAATATCTGCAGCAATCCAGGGCGCTTGGGGATGTTTTGGTTCTGGCGCTTAACAGCGATGCGAGCGTCAGGGAACTGAAAGGGCCTTCAAGGCCATTGGTGCCTGAAAATGAGCGCGCTGAAATTCTTTCCGCGCTTGAATGCGTTGATTTTGTTGTAATATTCAATGAAAAGCGCATCAACAGGGCATTTGAGGCAGTTAAGCCGCAGGTTTATGTAAAAGGCGGGGATTACACGACTGATACGCTGGACCAGGACGAAAGGAGAATGATTGAAAAGAGCGGGGCAAAAATCCATATTATAAAAAAAATCGGGAATTACTCAACAACAAACATCATTAACAAAATTTCAGGGAGCGCATAAAATGAAGGCGATTGTAACTGGCGGAGCGGGATTTATCGGAAGCAATCTTGCGCTTGAGCTGGAGGCGCAGGGGCATGAAGTTGTTGTAATTGATAATTTATTTTCAGGGAATATGGCAAACCTTGATGGATTTTCAGGGGAATTTGTCAATGCTGACATAAGGGAGATCAATTGGAATGAAATTGCGGGGGGTGCGGATGCGATATTCCACAATGCCGCAATTACGGATACAACAATCCCTGACAAAAAACTCATGATGGATGTGAACGCGCATTCATTTGAGAAACTGCTTGAATTTGCAGTTAAGAAAAATATAAAAGTGATTTATGCGAGCTCCGCCGCAACCTATGGAAGCGGGAAAATGCCCATGGAGGAATCGCAGAAACCTGCTCCGCTTATTGATTATGGTGTTTCAAAGGTTGAAATGGACAATATTGCAAAGAAATATATTGCAGAATATGCGGACGCGGAAATAATAGGGCTGCGCTATTTCAATGTTTATGGCCCCCGCGAAAAATTCAAGGGAAAATCCTCAAGCCTTACTTACCAGTGGATAATTAAAATGCAGGGCCCTGAGACAAAAACAATAAAGATGTTCAAATTCGGGGAGCACGCGCGGGATCATATTTATGTTAAGGATATTGTAAGCGCAAACCTGAAGGCGCTTGAATTCGAGGGGAACGGCATTTTTAATGCGGGAACTGGAATAGGCACTTCATACAACAGGATACTTGAGATTCTCAATGAGAAAATGGACAAAAATTGCAGGCCCGAATACATTGACTGTTACCTTAAAACATACCAGGGATTCACGCAGGCCGATACAACAAAGGCGGAAAATGAGCTGAAATTCATGGCGCAGTGGAATATTGAAAGGGGGATTGGGGATTATTGTGAATTTATGCGCAAGGAGCTGTAGACGCGGCTTGTTAAACCATTTAAAATCTTTTTACATACTAATTAGCTCATGAGGATAACAAAAAAGCACATAAAATTCCGCATCATAGGAAAAAATATTTCAATTGAAAAAACGCCTGTGGAGCTCTTTTTGGCTTTTTATCTTTTAGGCTTAATAACTATATACAGAACATTCTTTAGATCTGCCTCCCTATTTGACTTTTCTGTGTGGCCATTGGTCTTAGTTTCTGCCATCCCATCTGGAATTATGCTGTTCTACACATTTAATTGGTCTGTGTACATTGTGAAATTTTTCTCTTCTGAACTTGCCTTTTTAATGGAAGGCGGGATGAAAATTTTTACATTTGCTGAGAAAAAAATAAACAGGCAGAGGCGGATACCAAAGCTCTTCAGGCTCATTGTAGTTGCTGCAATTTTCCTCGTAATGTTGGCTCTTGTGCTGCTGCCATGGGCCGTGCTGGTCGGTGTTTTTGCCGGATTGCCTTATGCCAAATGGCTCTGGCAAGGCAGCCTACTCAGGTTTGTCCTGGTTTCTATATCGCTGTCTGTGCTGCTATTCTTATTTGACAGGCTTGGAAAGAAAATAGGCTGGAGAAAAAAACCTGACTAATGCAAGGCCTTCTGCACTGCCTCTTCAATGAATATTAGAAATAGTCATCTTTTTTGCTTTTTTAAGTTATACTTAATTTTGCGGATAACATCCCCTTCCGTGTCCATAACCGAGGCAAATGAAGGATGTTTTCCCGCCTGTTCAATGTCGCTGAAAAAGAATTTTTCAACAGTTCTCATAGTTGACTTTTCCCCTTTGGCCAGTCTTTTTCTGAACGCAGTTACCCTTCTCATATCAATTCCTCAAGGCTTTCTGCACAACACCATAAACTTCCTCTACACTAATCGCCTGCATGCACTTGTTGTTGTTGCATGCGCTGTGCCTCTCATTGAATGCTGAAACGCAGGGGGCGCAGGCATAATTTGCATAAATTGCCTTGACGTTTTCTCCCAGCGGGGCATAGACTTTCGGGCTTTCTGGCCCGAACATCACAATAACTTTTGTGCCTGTAATGGAACCGAAATGCGCAGGGCCTGAATCGTGCGTAATTACAACATCTGCTGTGCCCAGAACTTCAATGAACTCATTAAGGGCAAATTTGCCTGTCAGGTCAATGCACCTCTCATTCTGCACCTTGCTGCAGATGTATTTTGCGTTCTCGCTCCCCGAGGCAATTGTGCCTGTGAGCAATACAAAGGTGTTTGGGGCGCGGAGCAGCATTTTCGCTAGCTTCGCATAATTCTCAGTAGGCCAGGAGCGCATTGGAATTGCCCAGCTGTAATTTGGATCAATAACAATCAATTTGCTTTTCTCATTTATTGAAGGATTTATTGCTTTCAATTTGTTAAGGATTTTCTGCTTTGCCTCCTTGCTCACTTCAATATGCTTTCTCTCTATTTTTTCCCTGAAAAGCTGAACCTTCAGCATTGGAATCTCGTTCTGCGGGGCTTTCAGCGAAAGCACAAGCGCGAGGAAATTCTGGCTTATGTGCATGTGCGGGTTGTACTGGACCTTATGCGTGTGAAAATTCCCGCGGTACAAGCCTTCGGAATAAAACCTGTAGAAGCCAATCCTGCGCTTAGCTCCGCTCAAAAAGCTTATGATTGCTGTGAAGCGGGAGAACAGCTCAAAATCAATTGTAGTGTCAATGCGCGCCTTCCATAATTTGGGGAGCAGGGCAAGCGCATCAATAATGAATTCCCCAAATTTCTTGTCCCTTATTGTAAAGATGTTTTTTTCAGGAATCAGGTCAAGGATTTTAACGCTCTCAAGATTGGTTTTGAACACAAGGAAATAAAGCTCGGCTTTAGGATACAACGCTTTAAGGCGCTTCATTGCATGATATGCCATTACAGTGCTGCCCATCTCAGAAAGCTCAATGAAAAGCACTTTCTTCGGGGCTTCATTCCAGTCAAGGTTTCCGAAGCCAAGTGCGCGCTTTATCGAATAGATGATTGAAAGGATTAGGGATATTGGAATTCCTATTAAATAATCAACATCCCTTACAACTTGGATATTCATTTTCTGCGCTCCGCTCCTATGTAAAATGATATTGAAGATTAAAAACCCTTGCTATTCTGTTTTTGTATTATAGCTGCCGGTTTCTGGTTTGCAGATATTTATTTAAACCCTTCCTATTAATATTTAAACAATCAACGAAATAAATAATATTTAATAAATGTTGTTATACATGTATAACATATGAAGGGCAGGAGAATGCAGGCAACTGTGCTTGAGAAGCTTGTGGGGGTAAGGCTTGATGAGAAAAGCCTTTCTGATCTGGACAAGGCAGCGGCACGATTGGGCCATGACAGGAGCGAGGCGCTGAGGGAGGCAATTGACCTCTATCTTGAGAAGGCGCTTGGAATGGAGGTAATATACATAAGGGATATTTCAAAATCCAAGGCCAAGGAGGAAATCAGGGATTATATAAACAAAAAGGGCAGGGCGTGGGTTGGTGATATTGCTGATGAGCTGCGCATTGATTATGAATTGGTGGCAGCATGCATTAATGAGCTTGAGAAGGAGAAGGCAGTAGAGGAAGTGAAAAAATGACTACTTGCGTAAATATTGGAGATACTATTATTGGGGAAAGGCTGCGCGCGGAATTTCGGAAGCAGACAAGGGTAATTTTAACTGTTGGAAGCTCCAAACACAGGCAGCAATTTTGTTGCCTTATTGGAACGCCTGCAAAATGCATTATAGAGAAGGAAGTAAGGAGCCTGCAGAAGAAATAAAATTATGCATTCTGCAAGAGCGCAAGCGCGTCGCTTATGTTGTTCTTTAATTCAGCGAAACTCCTTATGCTTAGAATGCGCCTTGCGATATAGCTCGGGCGCAAATAAAATTCCTTCACTGCGCGCTTTCTTAGGGAAGCAAGCCTTTCTGCGGGAATTTGTTTTGTGGATATTTCAACAAAGCTACCGGTCTGGTCCAGGGGGAGCAATTCATCAGCAATAAGATGCTCTGCAATCTCCTCCTTTCTCAATTGAGTTGCTGCCCTTGGTACAGGAACATTGAATGCTGCATAATCCGGATTAAGGCGCTTTGAGAATTCAATTGTATTTATTACTGATTCTTCTGTTTCCTCTGGGAAGCCGAGCATGAAGGTTGCAAGCGTCTTTATTCCCAATTTCCTGCAGAGCGCAAATGTTTTTTCCACTTGTTCAATTGTAAATCCCTTTTCATATTTGCGCAGGATTTCCTCATTTGAGGATTCTACTCCAAACATAATCGTGTGGCAGCCTGCATTTTTCATAAGAGTGAGAATTTCTTCATCTATCAGGTCCACGCGGGAGAAGCATGACCATTTCATCTGCAAGTTATTTGCAAGCATTGCATTGCACAAATCAATTGTTCTCTTCCTGTTTACGCCGAAGGTCTGGTCATCAAAGTAAATTTCATTTATTCCGAGGCTTTTTATGTATTGTAATTCAGCAATTACATTTTCTGCGCTTCTGAACTTGAAGCCCAGGTTGGACATTATGCAGAATTTGCAGCGGAAGGGGCAGCCGTAATCAGTAAGCACTGTTGCAAATTTCCCATATGCAAAAGGGAACCTGTACTTGTGCAGGGGGAACAGCTCGTGCTTTGGGATGGGGATTGTGAAGTTGGCGAGTTTTATGCGCTCGGTTTTTGTTTTTATTATTCTGTCCCCTGCGCGGTAGATAATGTTCTGCGCATTTTTGCCTTCCAAATATGCAAGTATATCGGGGGTTGTAAAATCAAGAAGGAGCGCATCAATGAATCTGTATTTTTCAAGTATTTTCTCCCCGTTCTCCATGAAAATGTCCGCGCTTCCAATCAGCTTTGCATTTGTGAGCCGCTTTACTTTTTCCATAAACGGGAAATCCTCCTGGAAGGAGACAGCCCCGCTCAAAAAAACAATTGCATCAGGCCTGAATTGCAAAATGCGCGCAATGCAGTCATTTTCAGAAAGTTTCTCTGCAATGGCATCAATGACTGCAACCCTGTGCTTTTCAGAAAGAATTCCTGAAAGTATGAGAAGGTCCGGGGGCTCGTAAATGTAATTGGTTTTCGAGACCTTGCTGCAGTAGTAGTCCCTTATGTAAATTTTTGTTCCGGGCGGATTCAGCAATAAAATTTTCATTTAATTCACTCCCATCCGAAGTAAGTGCGCGTAATGAAGTTCATAAGCTTTGTGTCAATCTTGTTGGAGAAATCGTGCTTTTCCCATCTCTTTCTGTAGTGGGAGCCGAATTTTTTAAGAAGTGAGCGCGGCATGTGCAATGAGCTTAGCATCCCTTCCAGGCGCTTCCCATCTACGAGCTTGCTTGTATACATAATATTCTTAATCACATCAAGCTTGTCCTGTATCCAGGGGGTTTGGAGGTGCTGCCTGCTGTAAATTGCCCAGCCTTCTAATGTATTTGGGACTGAAAAGCCATTTGCAACTGCAAAATCAAAAAGCTCGGTTCCGGGGTAGGGGGCAAAAACATAGAAGCCTGAGAGCTCAGCATTCGGATTTTCCTTAATAAGCTTAAGCGCCAGGTCAGTGCTTTCCACCAGCTCCTGATTTGTTTCCGTGGGAAAGCCCATCATGAAATTGTATACTGAAACAATGCTTGTTTTTGCCAATTTTTTATTTACTTTAAGGATTTCGGAAACGCTCTCGTCCTTCTTTATCAGCTGCAGGATTCTTTCAGAGCCGCTTTCAATTCCCGGCTGCACCACGCTCAATCCATAGCGCTCCATTTTCTGCAAATCAACCCTTCCGAGCGCATCCATGCGCGCCTGTATGCCGAAATTGAACTTGTTGTTTATGAGCTCAGCGATTTTTTCCGCCCTTGCGGGGTTTGCAAAGAAATTCTCATCGTGGAATATTACTGCATCAAGGTCAAATTGCTCAACCATTTCATTCACTAATGCATAAGAGCGCTCTGCGCTCATGCAGCGCCATCTCCTGAGCGAAAGGCGCGGGTTGCAGCAGAATGTGCAGCGATAAGGGCAGCCCCTGCTTGTAATGAAGGGGAGCGCCTTTTCAGTTCCCTTTCCCACCATGGATTTTGTGTGGATGTAATTCTCAATGTCAATCAGCTCATAGGGAAGCGCGGGAAGCTTGTCCAAATCAGCAAAACCCGCAGATTTTGTTTTTACCTGCCTTTCTTCTTTTCCTTTTCTCTGCTTGAAGATTATGTTATTTGTTTTTTTCAGCAGTTCAAGCCTCTTTTTTTCATTGTTTTTCTCAAGGGCATTCAGCAGAGGTGCAATTACAATTTCCCCTTCCCCTATTGCAACAACATCAATCAGCTCATTCTGGAGGGTTTGTTGGGGGAGAAGGGTCGCATGTATGCCGCCCCATACAACAGGAATATGCGCATTTGAATCCTTAACAACCCTGCAGGCATCCAGCCCGAATTTTATCTGCGTTCCTGTCATTGAAGAAATTCCGACCGCAACAGGCTCTTTCTGCAGCTCCTGCTTAAGGTGCTTTTCCCAATCTGCATCAATGCGCATGTCAATTATTTTCGTTTCCCTTTCTTCCGAAACCATTGACGCAACAGAAAGGGAAGCGAGTGGCATGTCCACGCTTACGTTCTTTATGTCATACCCTGTCCTCGGATAAACCATTACCAGTTCTGCCATATAAGACACCTGCGGTTTCTTATTAATTTCCCATTCCTTCACGAAGTGAATCCCAGTAAAAACCTCGCGCCCTTTGCATAGCGCATCAAATCCTGGAAGGATTTTATTTTTGCAAATCTCCCAAGCACATATGCCGGGCGCAGATAAAACTCCCTGAAGAATTTCTTTTCAAGCGCAAGAATCTCTTCCTTGTTTTTATAGCCTTTTGGAACGAATACCGCATCCCATCCATGGAACTTGTCAAAGTCCTTTGTGAGCTTTCCGTATTTTTTCGCATCATTGTAGAGGGCAGTTCCGGGATATGGGGTGGTAATGCAGAACTGCACATAATCAGGGTTCAGTTCCTTTGCAAACTCAAGGGTCTGCTCCGCAAGCTCGGGGGTTTCCCCTGGAAGTGCTATCATGAATGAGGCGCGGATTTCAATTCCCGCCTGTTTTGTCCATTTTGAGGCATCCCTTATCTGCTGCAGCGTAATGCGCTTTCCTATATTGTCAAGCAGCTGCTGGTTGCCGGATTCAAATCCATAGAAAATATTCCAGCAGCCCGCGCGCTTCATTAATTTCAGCAGCGGCAGATCAACCGTATCCACTCTCGCATAGCAGGTCCAAGTGATGTCGATTTTATTTTCAATTATGAGACTGCAGAATTCCTCCATCCATTTCCTGTTGGCAGTCATCATGTCGTCCCAGAAGGAGATTTCCTTCGCGCCGTATTTCTCCTGCAGATGCCCTATTTCTTCCAGCACCTTACCTGGGCTTCTTGCGCGGATTTTTCTTCCAAACACTGCATTATTGCTGCAGAATGTGCAGTTGTAGGGACATCCGCGAATTGCGAGCATATGCACTACTGGCAGGCGCAAATACTGGTTGGGGAGCGGAATGTACTTGCGCATTGGCAATAAGTGCCTTGCGGGAAATGGCAATTCATCCAGATTCTGAACGGGTTCTTGCGCAGCATTCATTATTATTTCGTTGCCATTCCTGAAAACAATTCCCCTTATTTTTGCAAGGGTCTTGTAATCATTGAGGAATTTTTCTATGCTGTAATGCGCCTCCCTGAATTTCTGCATTATTTCAGCAAAAGTGATTTCGCCCTCCCCATAAACAAGGATGTCAAAGCACCTGTGCTTCTGCATTATTTCCTTCGGCATTATTGTTGCGTGGTGCCCGCCCATTATTATGAGCTTTTCAGGGAATTTCTTTTTCAATTTCTCCGCGGTTATTGCAGCGCGGTGGAACATGCTTGTAAGCGCGGAAAAGCCTATTGCTTTGGGATTGTCCTGCAAAATTTTTTCAATTATTTCCTTATCGGTAAGCTCGTCCGCAAGCGCGTCAATTATGTCCACTTTATACTTTTTCTCAATCAAGTAGGCGGCAAGGCTTGCAAGCCCCAGCGGGGGCAAATGCCCCTCGTGCCCCTTGCCGATATTGCGCGAGCCATAGCGCTCTGAAACAGAAAGCGGCGGGAATATGAATTCTACATCCAGCATTATAGAGATATATTGCGGGAATGTTTTAATAGTTGTTGCATAATGGGAAATTCTAGGTTTGTACTATTTTGAGAATTGCATCGTGAGATTTTCACTGGCAATCTACTCCCGCAAGGCTTATAAATTACTTTCGCTGATTGTTTCTTGTATGCGCAACGGAGTTTATTCAATCGGCTATCAAGGCAAGACTATTGGCAGCTTTATGAATGAACTTGCCGAAAGCAACATATCTTTATTGGTAGATGTAAGAAGAAATGCATTCAGCTTTAAGAAGGGATTCTCAAAAAACCAGTTAAGGGATTATTTAAAAAAGGCGAAAATAGGCTATTTGCACCTTCCTGAATTCGGAATAGAGGCCGGCAAGAGGAAGGATCTCCATACCGCGCAAGATTATAAAATCCTGTTTGCAGACTATAGGAAAAACTTGCGCCTTGAAAATGACAGGCTTGAATATCTTAAGGCCCTCGGGAGAAAGCAAAGAATTGCATTAATGTGCTTTGAGGCGGACAAAAACTTCTGCCATCGCGGGGTTCTGAGCGACTTTTTGAATTGCGGGGTTGTTCATATTTGAAGGAAAAAATCCTTATTCTGGCAAAAACCTACCCTAATTTAAGCCGCAAATATGTTGAAACAGTTTGCGTTGCTGGCATTACTGATAAGGGCGAATGGAGAAGGCTTTACCCAATACCCTACAGGAAACTTCCCTTCAGCAAACGCTTTAAGAAGTTTGACTGGATTGAAGCTGAAACCCAAAAAAATATAAAAGAGAAATTGAGGCGGAAAGAATCTTATAAGGTTAATTCTGGCTCTATCAAAGTTATAAAAAATGTTGGCACCGGTATCAGCCGTGACTGGAAAGAAAGGAACAATCTTCTGCAGCCTTTGGTCAATAAGTCTCTGGAAGAGCTGGAAGTATTGAAACACAATGAGAAAATCTCTCTTGGCCTGATCAAGCCCGCTGAATTAATTGATTTTGTTTTAACCCCGCTGGCTGAATGCCGTGATTGGGAAAAGGAGCTGATTGAAGGAAACCAACAAACACTATTCGGGAAATATAAATCCCCTTTGGACAAGATTCCATGGAAGCTTTCCTATGTTTTTAGATGCAATGAGCCGAATTGTTCCGGGCATACCCTGATGTGCGAGGATTGGGAATTGCTGGAATCATGGCGCGCCTGGAAAGAAAAATACAAAACAGGGGAACTTTTATGGCAGAAGGTTAAAGAGAAATATTTCGAGTGGATGAAACAGAGAGATTTGCACTTCATTGTAGGGACAGAATCCAGATACAATAAATTTTGATAATCGGATTGTATTACCCGCCAAAACAAGATTAGAAAAAGAACTAATAGTTATGGATAAAAATAATGAAACTTTGGTTGTTTGATAGGTGGTTTTATGATTCAGCAACTTGGAAACGAAACCGTAGAGAAATTGGCTGCAGGAAAAATGGAAAAAATAAGTTGGGAAATAAAACAAGGGAAAAGAAGGCTATTTACGGAGCAGCAGATAAAGCGAAAGTATGGCTTGAAGTGATCTCTCTATTTGGTACAAAAGGCAATAAGTATTATTTAATATGATTTTGCTCTGTTGATAGATATGGTGATTGTATGAAAATAGCAATAGCATCTGATCATGCTGGTTTTAAGATAAAAGAGCATTTGAAGAGATTTTTGGCTGCGGAAGGAAAAGAGGTTGAAGACTTTGGCTGTCATAGCGAGGAGAGCGTTGATTACCCAGATTATGCATTAAAGGTTGCTGAGGCAGTTGCTGGAAGTCCGAAAACATATGAGTTCGGAATCTTGTGCTGCGGAACCGGCGCTTGCATGGCGATTGCAGCGAATAAGGTAAAGGGGATTTTGGCCGCCACAACTAATGATGCGTTCTCTGCAAAGGCCGCCAGGGAGCATAATAATGTCAATATAATTTCCATCGGCGGAAGGGTTGTTGATGAAAAGAAAGCTGAAGAGATTGTTTCCGCATTTATAGAATCACCTGTTTCTAGCGAGGAAAGGCACTTAAGGCGCGTGAATAAAATAAAACAGATTGAAGAAAAATATATGAAATAATTTGCTATGTTGATAAATTATGCCTTCAGGAAAAAAACTTCCTTTTGTTTCAATAATTGTGCCCTTCAAGAAGGACTATCCCTGGGTGCGCGAGTGCGTGAAATACTGCAATGCGCTTGATTATCCCAAAAACAAATATGAAATTATCTTATTGCCTGATGTTAAAATCAACATGAAGGATTTTCCGGACTGCAAAATAATCGTAACGGGGGTTGTGAACCATTCCGCAAAGCGCAATGCGGGAATGCGCGCTTCAAGGGCTGATTTGTTTGCATTCATTGATTCGGATGCCTATCCTGAGAAAAGCTGGCTGAAAAATGCTGTGAAGTATGCAGATGATAAAAGTATTGGCGCATTTGGCGGTCCCAACTTAACGCCGCACAATGCGAATTTGATGGAGCGCATAAGCGGATATGTGCTTGCAAATACCATTGCTGCAGGGAATATTGCTGTTCGCTATAGAATTGACAAGACGCAGGAAGCGCCCATGGTGCCGAGCTGCAACATGTTCATAAGCAGGAGCGCTGCTGAAGAACTGAAAAATGAAAAAGGGCACTTGTGGGATGAGAAGGCGCTTGCATATGAAGACCAGAAAATCTGCTATGAGCTGCGCGACCTTGGAAAGCGAATTATGTATGTAAGCGATGCGGTTGTTTACCATCACAGGCGCGAAATGTTCCTGCCGCACATGGAGCAGATGTGGAACTATGCAAGGGATGAGGCCTCGCTCATGAAAGAGAGAATGAAATTTGACAGGGTAATAGTAATGATGCCCGCACTTTTCACATTGTGGCTTGCGTTCGGCTGGCTGGTTCCATTGCTTAATGCGCTTTATCTTCCGACAATTTTGCTGTATTTCATTGCAATTGCTGTTTCAAGCATTGCGCAAAGCCCTGCGCAAAGCCCGCTTATCTTTTTGGGAATTTTCCTTACGCATATTGCCTATGGCCTTGGATTCCTGCGCGGATTGCTGCTCCCGAAAGTTGAATTCAGCGCGGAATTCAGGAGAATCACCTACAACAAATAATAAATACTTGCAAATTCAATAATCTATGGCAGACTATGATTAAGCCGAAGCTATTTAAAAGAAAGGGGCTGGGCAGGCCAAAGGCATTTGCAAGAAAATATGCAGGCGCTGTTTCAAGAATTGAAAATAACTGGTATCCTTTGGCAGGCGTTGGAGGGGCTGCTGCTTTTGGAACTTTTGCCAGCCTCAGCAAGCATGTGCTTCCAGAAAACGCAAGTCTGGTTATTGCGGGGGTGCTTGGCATTTCGACTTCTGTTTTGATTAAACTCGCGAGAGATAAGGCTCTGCTCATTAGAGCGGCTAATTGTGTTGGCAGGCCAAGGCTTGCAGCAAAGGTCCTCTCTAAGCTTGAAAATAGCGGGGCAGATAGGGCGCTGGTTGAGTTATTCAGGAACATTAGCGGAATACGCTATGCATCAAGAGAAGAATTCAATGAAATGAGAAATGATTTGACCAAAGGAAAGATGCTGTCTATAGGGGTGTCAATTTTTGCTGAGAAGATGTTTAGGAATTATAGGGCAAAAAACAAGGCTCTTTCTGAGCTTGTATTGGAAAGTATTGAGCAAAGGTGCGGCAGAAATATGGGGACTATGGAAAACGCTGCTGATACCCTTGCCAGGTTTTTCATTCATGGAGTTAAAACATACAAATTTTACGACCCTAATCAGAATAAACAATTCCAAATTGAAATTATTGAGCATAAAAATAAATATGATGTGGTGCTTACAGAGCTAAAAGAATAGCATTTGCAACTAAGCCTGCTCTATCTCCCTGTCTGTAAGAAGGTCGCGCTTTTGCGCTGGATCTTCCTGCGCGCTTTCGCTCGGCCTGCTCTTTATCATTTCAAGCAGCGCCTGCAATCCTTTGAAGGAAATGTAAATGTCCTGCGGGGAGCGCAGGCTTGCAATCCTGCTGAGTATGTAGCGCGGCCTTGAATAGAAGCGCTTGAAGGCATAGGTGCGCAGATATTCAATCTGCTCCTTTGTCATTGTGTAAGGAACAAATGAAACATGGTGCATTGTAAGCCTGTCAATATCTCCTATCAGTTTGCCGTATTTATCTATATTATCATAGAGGTCAGTTCCGGGAAGCGGAGTAAGAGGGAAAAATTCCGCATAAAAGGGATTCAATTTGCATGCGAATTCAATTGTCTGCAGCGCCTCCTCATAGGTCTCTCCGGGAATTCCCAGGATAAAGGTGCAGAAGCTTTTGAGGCCGAGGCTGTGCGTCAATTTAAGCGCCTTTTCAACGCGCTCAAGCGTTGTGCCTTTTCTCAATGTGTTCAAATTCTTTTGGACTCCGCTTTCTATTCCAAATTGCAAATACCAGCAACCAGCGCGCTTCATTGCAAGCAGCATTTCCTTATCAATGGAATCAACCCTTGCTGTTGCGCTCCATGTAATGTCGAAATTGCGCCTTTTGAATTCATTGCAGGTTTCTATTACGTTCTTCTTGTCATAAGTGAAAAGCTCAGTCCAGAATTTCACTTCCTTAATTCCGTATTTCTGAATGTAAAATTCCAGCTCATCCGCAACTTTTATCGGATTGCGCGTTCTGATGGTGCGGCCGGAAATTTTCGAGCAGAATATGCAGTTCATGGGGCATCCCCTTGACATTACCAATTCTCCGGAAGGAAGCCTGCGGTAATGACCGATGCTCGGCCTGTAGTTATGCAAATCAATCAGGTCAAATGCCGGGTATGGAAGCGAATCCAAATCCTGAAGCAACGGGCGCATCGGGGTTCTAATTATTCTTTTGCCATCCCTGAAAATTATTCCCTTAACATCCGCAAGGCTTTTGTGTTTTTCAAGATTTTCAAGAAGCTCAACAATTGTCTCTTCCCCCTCCCCATAAACAATCGCATCAAGCTCATTGCATTCCTGAAGGCTTTTTTCCATGAGCGCTGTGGGATGCGGCCCCCCTACTAAAATGAAAAGATTCGGGTTCTGCGCCCTTGCTGAAATTATCAGCTCCTTTGCATGGAACCAAAGCATTGTTACAACTGAAATCCCGAGAAAATCCGGGTCATAGGATTTGATTTCGCGGAGCATCTGCGGAAGGGAGCAAACAGCGCCGTCAATCACTTTTACTTCATGGCCTGCTTCGCGCGCGCATGCCGCAAGATAGAGGATTCCTGTAGGCGCCGTAAGGCCTGCAACATTCTCCTGCAGCTCGGCCATGTGAGTGTCCTTGAAACTCCAGGGAGGCACAACAAAAAGCGCTTTCATATAACCAACAATAATTAATTGCGCTGAAGTTAAATTAAATGTTGTTTTTAGAGGTTTGTACTATAAACTTAATGCGCATCAAAGCGTTTTGCAATTTGTACAAGAAGTTTATTGCTCTGTTTTATGCTGCCGCTCATGCCTTTTATGCCACTGCCTATGCTTTTCAAAGCCGAAGAGACCGAACCGTATTTAATATCCAGCTTATTGAAATTCTGGCCAGTTTCTTTCCTGAAGGAGTCGGTTTTACTGCCTAATGTATTTTCCAGATTTTTGAAATTTTGATTGGATTCTTTCCTGAAGGAGTCGGTTTTACTGCCTAATGTATTTTCCAGATTTTTGAAATTTTGATTGGATTCTTTCCGGAAGGAGTCTGTTTTGCTTCCAAGAGTGTCCTCAAGCCTTTTGAAATTTTGATTGGATTCTTTCCGGAAGGAGTCGGTTTTGCTGCCTAATGTATTTTCCAGATTTTTGAAATTTTGGGAGGTTTCTTTTCTGAAGGAGTCTGTTTTTGATATCAAGGAATGCATCATTAATGTTGCAATCTCTGCTTTTTCTATTGATTCTTTGTTTTCTATCCCGAGCGGCCTGCCATAATCTATCTCAAATGCCGCAAGTTCCCGGTAAGGTTTTACGAATCTCTCATCATCCTCAAATATGACTTCAATTCTGGCAACATGCAATGATAGGGGGTTTTCAGGGTCTCCCTGTATGCTGAGTCTTCCGGCAAAGGAATTTATCTCCTGTTTTGCTGCTTGTGCATAAATCTCAACGCTTCCGTCATCCAGATTGCGCGCAAAGCCATTAATCCGCATATTCCTCGCTATCTGCTTTACATAGGCGCGGAAGCCAACGCCCTGAACATTCCCGAAAACAAGAAGCCTTGCAATTGCCAAGTTTACCACAATAAGAATAGTGCGCAACTAATATTTAAATATATCTATTTTTACGCTTATTGACGACTATATAAAAAAAAGCTATTTCTTCATTCCGGGAATCCAGAGGCCGGGCCTGCCCTTTATGAAGCATTCCGCAATGTCCGCATAGAAATGCAGAAGAATCCCCAGCGCAAAGGCCGAATTCCAGAGGTAAATGCCAAGCGCTGTAATTAATGCAACAAAATAAATATTGTGGAAATAGGATTTGTTTGTTGTGTTTCTATTGTCGTAATAGTACTTGTATGCTTCTATGATTTTCCCCTGCTTGATGAGCTTTCTCGTATGGGCATGCATGCTTGTTTTCTGGAAAAGAATGCAGGGAACATGGTCAAGCACATCAATGAGAATTGTAAGGAAGAGCGCAGCAACAAGGACAAGCTTTGGCATCGGGATGAATGAGGCAAATACCATATACGCGAGCGCAGTAACAACAAGATGGTTCAGGGAGTTCATTTAAATCATTTTTAGAATATTAATTAGGCAATAATTAAATAGTACCTATACATTTTATAATGTTATGAAAAAGTGGTTTGCTGTATTTTGCATAATGCTGTTTTTTTCAACTACAGCAACATCTTCTGTAATCTTTGATAAAGATCCGGCGTCGGGGGCAGAATGGCTTATTAAAGATTTATATGATAAGCCAGGTACATTACGAATCTCTATCGCGAGTGCAGAGCCACTACACCTGATTACCTCTGAGAGAATTAGTGCAGGAACCCCAATTTCGCAGGAGCAAGTCTGTTTTGGAAAGGGGGATTTCGCAGAAACAAATATTATTTTGTTGGATGAAAAAAATAGTCAAGAGCGTGTTCTTTTTGCTAATAAGGAATGGCTGCCTCTCAAAATTGGGGTTGTGTGCAATAAAGGAAAAACGTCTTTGATAGAGTCCTTGCTCAATGATACAGAAATTCCAGGAGAGGGGCTGCCAACATGCGATCTATGTGGCGATGATGAAACCTGCTGTGCAGTAGTATTCCTGAAAGGATTCGGTGAGCAGAATATTTCAAATATTGCATTTTATGAAGGAAGTGTTGATCAGCTTATAAAAACAAAGTCAAAATTGATAGAGGGAGAGAATTTTAATAAATTCATTTTAAATTTCATTCTGCCGCTGATTGCATTGATTGCAGTTATTATAGCCTTAGCTTTTATTTTTTGGAAAATCAGGGTCAGTAGCATTATGGCAATATTGCGGATTTTTGCGATACCTGGTTTATTTTATTTTATCTTATCTTATTCTACATTTTCTACTTTTATGCCTGCTTTACTTTTAGTTATGCTTATTCCAATAATTTTGGCAGTTGTGTTTTGGAGGATAACAAAAACAAAAATTCCAGAAAATAAGAAAAGATTGGTTGCAATATTTATCCTAGTTATAGATGTTGTTCACTTTTCTGTGATGACATCTGTTGTCTTTTCATTCACTGTGTAGTAGTATAGTCGCTACAATGCTCTAAAATATTCAATAGTTCTCTTCAACCCTTCTTCCAATTCTATTTTAGGATGCCAGTTGAAGAGCTTTTTTGCGAGCGCTATGTCCGGCTTTCTCCTTTCGGGATCGTCCTTCGGAAGGGGCTTGAAAATTATTTCGGATTTTGAATTTGCAAGCTCCTTTATTTTCTGCGCAAGCTCGAGGATTGTAAATTCGTTTGGGTTTCCAATATTCACGGGAAGATTGTAATTTGCCTGCATTAGCCTCCAAATGCCGTCAATCTCATCAGAAACATAGCAGAAGCTGCGCGTTTGGTTTCCTGTGCCATAAATAGTGATGGGCTTGTTCTTCAATGCTTGGTTTATAAAGTTTGATACAACTCTCCCGTCATCTGCGCGCATTTTTGGGCCGTAGGTATTGAAGATGCGCACAATCCTTGTGTCCAGATTGTATTTGCGGTAGTAAGACATTGTCAAGGCTTCGGAAAAGCGCTTTGACTCGTCGTAGCAGGACCTTGGGCCTATTGAATTTACATTGCCCCAGTAGCTCTCATCCTGCGGGATTTTCAATGCGCTTCCATAAACCTCAGAAGTGCTTGCCTCAAAGAATCTCGCCTTGTTTTTCAGCGCAAGGTCAAGCATGTTTTTTGTGCCGATGGAATTCACAAGCAAAATTTCCTCCGCAAGCCTGTCAAAATCAACGGGGGAAGCCGGGGATGCAAGGTTGTAAATCTCATCAATTTTTCCATTTAATTTCAGCGGAGCAGTAATGTCGTGCTTTATGAATGTGAAGTTCCTGTTTTTGAGCAGATGCGCAATGTTCTGCTTTCTCCCTGTAATTAAATTGTCAATGCAAATCACTTTGTTTCCTTTTGCAATCAGCAAATCGCACAAATTGCTCCCCAAAAAGCCAGCGCCGCCTGTTACCAGGATTGTTTTTTGTTCCCTAACCATGGAATTCCCTCCTTGCCAGCTCCAGGGCTTCAGGCCAGCCTATGTCAAAGTATTTCTCCTCATAAACAAATCCATAAAGTTCCTTTCTTTCAGTAAGCCATATCATGAAATATCCCATCTTGTCAGGATTGCCGCCGGAATCAAGATATTCGCTGATTAATTTTAGTTTTTCCCTTGGAAAGAAATATATGCCGGGGGAAACATATGTTGTTTTCGGCTCCTTCGGCTTCTCTTCAAAAAGAATCACTCTTCCTGAAGCGTCTATTGAGGCGTTTCCCTGTTCCTGCGCGACTTTCAAAGACTTTGCGTCATGCAGGGCATTCACAATAACCCTTTTTTCCTTGAAAAACTCAAATATCCTTTTCAATGAAAAGTTGAAGAGGTTGTCCCCGTTAATGCTGATCAAATCATCATCAATGCTTCCTGCCTTTAGGGCGAGGGCTATATCGCCTATCTGCCCCAGCCGGTCTGCATTTGAAGTTGTATTGTCGTTGAGCAGCTTTATTGAAATTTCGGAGTTAAAATTCTTCAGCCAGGACTCAAAATTCGGATAGAACTTTGCATTTGACACAATGTATATCTCATCCACTGCATTCAATTCAATAATTTTGTCTATTATGTGTTCTATCATCGGCTTCCCCTGTATATCGAGCAGTGCTTTTGGCATGTTCTCAGTCAAGGGATAAAGGCGTGTCGCATATCCCGCTACTGGAATTATTGCTTTCATTTTATTTCTTCCTCAGCGCCCCATGCAAATATAATTAAAACCGAGCGCCTTCATTTTTTCCTTTTCAAATATATTGCGCCCATCAATTATTAATGGCGCTTTCATTGCGCTTTTTATTTTTCCCAGGTCCATTTCCTTCACTTCCTTCCATTCTGTAATTATGAGCAGCGCATCTGAATTCTTTGCTGCTTCGTACGCATCAGCGCAGTATTCAATTTTATTCCCGAACAGTTTTTTTGCGTTTTCCTCTGCCTTTGGGTCAAATGCCCTTATTTTTGCGCCCTCCGCAAGGAGCGCATTGATAATGTCAATGCTGGGCGCATATCTCATGTCATCCGTGTCCGGCTTGAAAGCTAACCCCAAAACTGCAATTGTTTTGCCCTTCAAATTCCACAATGCGCCCTCAATCTTCTTGATGAAATTCTTTCTCTGCATTTCATTTATCTTCTGCACTTCCTTCAATAATGCAAAATCATATCCTTTTTTTTCTGCAATCCTTATGAAGGCTTCGGCATCCTTCGGGAAGCAAAAGCCCCCGTAGCCGAGGCCCGCGGCGAGGAAGCGCTTCCCTATCCTTTCGTCATAGCCCAGCCCTTCCGCCACTTTTTTCACATCCGCCCCAGTAAGCTCGCAGATATTTGCAACTGCATTGATGAATGAGATTTTCGTTGAGAGGAATGCGTTGCTCGCGTGCTTTATTATTTCCGCGCTCTTAATGTCAGTAAATAGAATTGGCGCATTCAGCGGGGCATACAATCTTTTCATAATTTCCTGCGCATGCACACTTTCCGTCCCTATTACAATCCTGTTCGGCTTCATGAAATCATTTACTGCCGTGCCCTCAGATAAGAATTCCGGATTGCTTACAACCTCAAATTTTATATTGTGCGGATTGTGCCTTTGAAGCACTTCCGCAATTTTTTCACCGGTTTCAACTGGAACTGTGCTCTTCTCAATAATTATTTTGGGAGTTGTGGAAATTTCAGAAATGCGCCTGGCGGCGCCTTCCACATAGCTCAAATCAGCATCGCCGTTTGCTTTTGGGGGAGTGCCAACGCAGATGAAAATTATTTCGCTCTTTTTAACTGCATAATCAAAATCCGTTGTGAATTCAAGGCGCTTTGCATTTACATTTTTCTTTACCAGGTCTTCAAGCTGCGGCTCGTAAATCGGCATTGCCCCCGCATTCAGCTTTTTTATTTTCCCCTCATCTATGTCAACGCAGGCGACGCTGTTCCCCAACTCCGCGAAGCACGCGCCCGTAACCAGCCCCACATATCCGCTGCCAATGATTGCAATGTCCATAAAAACCGCAAAAGAATTAATGCATTAACATATATTAAAATGAATATCATTAGAGGTTTGTACTATCTCTGCAAAAATCACCTAATGAAAAGCCTTTTAAACTTCGGAATGCAGAATATATGTGTGATGGAAAATGCGAAAGCAGCTTCATATTATGGGAATGGGCGCCAAAAATATTTTTAATATACTGCGGGGCAAAAAGAAAAAAATTAGATTAAACCTTAGGCTTTAGCGTATCTGGCTTAATAGAATTTTCTCAATCATTTCTTTTTCTTTAAGGATCTGCGCTTCACTTACATCCAGACCGTGCTCAAGCACCAATGGGATTTTCTTTATTTGTTTTATTTTTGCAAGTTTGCGCAGGTCAAAATCCTCCGGAAGCGGAGCATGCTGGTCTGTCTTGCAGATTGCGCTTTTTGGATTGCTGTAATGCATGTGCATTTCAATTATTTTTTTGTGGAATTTGGGCAGCAGAATGTCAAGCTGGCTTTCAAAAAGCGAATGCCCCATGTCAAAAAGCATTCCCAAATCATGGAATTCTCTGAAGAGCATTTCAAAATCCTCCCGGGAATAGAATAATGGGCGGAGTTTTGATTCCCAAACAGTGTTCTCCATTGCAAAACCCAGCCCGAGCGCATCTGATTTTTTCAGCGCATAATCCAGAATTTTGAATGCGTTCTTGAGGCATTTTTCCTTCGGCCATTCTGCTACTGCGCCGGTCTTATTAAATCCGCTCCTGAGGGTTCTGCCGTATGAGGTCTTTCCAAGATAGCCGGGATGTATTGCGATTGCGCGCGCTTCAACAATGCGCCCTGCTTCAAACAGCCCGTCAATTATTTTCTTGTTTTTTCGGGTTATGCCCTCTGAAATATTGAACCAGTGCTTCTCTCTCAGCGGAGGGAACAATCCATGAACTGTGAACTGCAAATCCGGGAAATCCCTCTTTATCTTTTTGAGTGTTACAAAAACATTCTTCTCATATGCGTGCGCTGCGCCCAGTTCAATGCACCCAAAGCCAAGGTTTGCGATTTTCTCTGCGCTTTCATAAATTCCGGAATTGCGCAATGCAAAATAGGTGCTGCTCAGCCCAAGCATATTGCAAGGAAGGAACACAAAAAGTAATAAAAAGGAAATGCCGGGCTATTTTTTCTTTTTTGTTAATTTGTTGTGGCGCCTGTCCCTGCGCTCCGCCGCATCGGCCTCTTCCTTTACAGAGCAGTAGTGCACTGCAATTTTGAGTTTCCTGCGCTTCGCTTCCTTGACCAAAAATTTGCCCAGTTCTGCGCTCCCCGCAATGGATTTTCTTGTAAGCTTATAGCCCCTTTTCTTTATTTCGGGAAGATTGAGCTCCGCAACCTCAAGCTCATTGAGATTTATGAATTCTATTCCGAGCGCATCCAATGAAAGAATCAATTTCTGCAGTTTTTGCTTTTCCCCCGGCACAACAACAACTTCGGCGCCGGCGTGCGGGATGTATTTCTTCGCAATTTTAAATCTATTCAGGTCAAAGCTGTGCAGCTTCATTTCATCCAATCCCGCATCAGCAAGCTTTTTCGCAAGCTTTGCAGTCAAGAGCCCGGCATTTGTGTATAGGAGGATGTAAAACCCCTTCCCGAATTTTTCCTTAAGCGCCTTTATTACTTTTGCCGCCCTTCCCGGAACGCACAGGGGATCGCCGCCGCTTATTGATGCGGCCTCAAAGCCGGCTGCAATCTGCAGCAAATCCCCAATTTTGCTTATTTTCCTGTAGGGGGTCAGGATGAAATCCCTGCCCTGCAGTGTTGGCAGCACCGGACAATAAAAGCAGGATTTGTTGCATTTGAATGTAATGTAAATCGGAAGCACTTTTGCGGAAATGCATAATTTGCAGCCCCCTGCAAGCTTTCCTGAAGAACAAGTTCTAGGTCTGGCCATAAAATTACTTCTTTATTGTGTAATCAGTTGCGAATTTTATTGTGAATTTCGGCTTTCCAGTCATTTTAACCACCCGCCACATTTCCTTGCGAAGGATATAAGTGTTATTGCATTGAACTTAAAAATGTTTTTGTTTACACAAGAGGATACGGTGAGAAATTTTCTCTTATTGTCTTAAAAATTAGGCTTGTGTTCGTGCTTTCGACAAAATCCTCCTTCACGATTCTGTTTACGAACTCATCAAGCCTTTCTGTATTGTGGAATTTTCCCACTAAAACAACATCATACTTCCCTGAAATATTGTATATGCTGCATATGTTGGGATGCTCGGAATATTTGTTCCAGAACTCCTCAACCTTGCCCTTTGACATTGCAATGAAAATCAGAACGCTCAGATCAAATCCCAATTTTCGCAAATCTATCCTCGGCGTCACGCGCTTGTGTATTGCCGCGGAGCTCAGCCTCATTTTTTTTGCAAGCGTTGAATGCCTTGCGGTGTGGTTTTTTATCATTTCATTAAGAATGCGCTTGTCGGTTTCATCAATTTTTCCTGCCATAAAAAACCCCCTTTTAGTGAAATTTTTTAACTTAAGTGGCTTGTGCTGGTTAAATTTATATACACTTTATGTATATAACTCCTTTTAAATGTTATATTTTTCAACCAATCCGAAATAATTTTAACCTTTTAAATAGATTGCAGCAATATATTGCCTGAGAGGGTGGGTTAGCATAGGGGACAATAAATCACACGGAGCTGAAAGCGGGAAAAATTCCAATTCCAAATACTCCAGGGATTCAAGCCAGGGAATGGTCTGCTTCGGGGAATACGCAAGTTATCAATTCAATTGCAAATTCTGTGATTTCCTGCAGGGTTGCAGGGAATTCACGAGCACAAAGGCAAAGGGCAGGGGCAAGAATTCAGATTCTACAATTAACGAAAAAAAGCAAAGCCATAAAAAGCAATATCCGCCAATAAATGATTCAGGGGTTGGGTGAGGGTTTGGCGGGAGTGAAGTTAATCATAGCAATTGCAGCGCTGGTTCTGCTTTTAGTACTGGTTTTTGGCAAGCCCCTTACAGGGTTCAGCGTCCTTTCGCTTGTTGGATTTGATGCAGGGGCAGACAAAGAGCCCACTGGAAAAGCCGCATTGGATGTTGTTCTAAAAGAGAACCCGGACAGTGCAACAAAGCTTACAGAATACGATAAAACAAAACTCGATAAAATTGTTAGTGAGAATCCTGCCTACACAAAAGAGGCGCTTGAGGGAGTTATTCAAAGTATGCTCAGAACCTCAGAGGAAGAAGAAGCGTTGAGGAAGGATATAGAAGAGCAAATGAGTAAAGGTTTTCCAGAATTACCCAAGGGCGAAGAGCAAATATTTATCATAGGCGGAAAGGAATACACGGAAAAACAATTAAGCTCCATGAGTGATGAAGAAAGGCAACTCTTGGCTGCACAATGGGTAAAAGAAGGCACTCTAACGAGGCGTCCTTGATGAAATCTGCCGTAGTATTGGCTATGGCATTTACAATATTGTTACTCCCTACAACTCTTGCGATTTGGCCATGGGATGAATGCAATTCTCCGCATTATTCTTTCAGTTCTGGGGGCTCAACAAGCGGCTGGATTGATGTATTCTGGGATAGAGATGATTGGGCAAAAGTAGATATTTCAACCCCAGGAAAATACAGGGCTTGGCTTACGGGGCCTGGCAATGCAGATTTTGATCTAGAAGTGTATTCTAGTTGTAGCGGCTCACCTGTCTGCTCAAGCTATAAATCTGGCTCAAATGAATATTGTTATTTTAATGTAACAAGCTCCAAAACTTACAAATTGCGGGCATATGCGTATTCTGGAAGCGGGGATTGGCGCATGGGGGCTTATTTTGTTGAGCCCATCTGCAACTCACACAGCTATTCTGCATGTTACAACAATGACCGCTATTGGTATGATTCCTGTGGCATTATAGAAGCAGAAGCTATACTGATAGGGGCTGCTCATCAGATAGCTGCTTTGCAAATTCAAGCACGCAATATGAGTTATACCAGGATTGCGGCGATACTAGTAATGGCTCGTGGAGCAGCAACTATTGCTCAAACAATAATGTAACGCAATCAAGGACTGTTTACAACAAAGGATGCTCAAGCGGCTCTTGCACATCAAGCAATACAACTGAAACCCGCGTAGTGGATTATTGCTCATCAAATGAAACATGCGAGAGCGGGCAATGCAAGCCGAAATGCACAAGCGAGTCCTATACCTCATGCTATAATGGCGATATTTATTGGTATGATTCCTGCAACAACCGGCAGGAGATAAAGACTGATTGCGGAGACACCACATACGGCTCATGGGGAAACAGCTATTGTTCCAGCAACAATGTAATGCAGACGCGCAATGTTTACGGACCCTATTGCGAAAGCAGCCAGTGCAAGAGCCAGACAACAACAGAAAGCCGGATTGCAGAAACGTGCGATGGGCTGTTCAATTTCTGCCTTGGAAACTCATGCGTTTTCTGCGATTCACATGCATCCTACCAGTGCACAGACAATGATGTTTATTGGTTCAATTCCTGCGGCACCAAAGAGGACAAGAAGCAGGAATGCGGCTCGAGCTATTGTGATGCCTGGAGCGGAAATTCCTGCAAGGACGGGAGTGTTGTAAGGAGCAGGACTTGCTATGATAAGGGCTGCGGAAGCAATGCGTGCTATGCAAATCCGGACACGCAATACGAAAGTGTGGAAACATGCCAGTATGGATGCAGCAGTGGAGCATGCAGCCAACTCTCAGATTTGGCCATAACCCCTGAGGATATAATATTTGAAAAGACGTGATGAAATGAATGAAAAGGCAAGGGTGCATCTGGCAAATGCCTTGGTTTTGCTAGTCGTGGTTGGCCTCATATTCGGGGCGCTTGCTGCAAGAGGCGGAAGTGGAAATGACAATGGAAATGCCCATGACAATATGGCGGATGCAGAACTTATTTTTACTGATGAAGAATTAACTGCAAAAGAATTGAAAGGGCAGGCGCTCACATTCATTGAGCCATTGCTTGCAACAGCAGCAGGCGATGATTTGAGCAAACTGCTTGAAATAAAGGCAGACATATCAGAAAGCCTTAATGCGGAGTATTGGCTCTCCGATGAGTCAGTTACGAACGAAGAGGTCTTTAATTCGGAGAAATCAGCAGCAAATAACATTCGCACTCTCTACAATAGGGAAAGCAGCTCGCTTGACAATGATGCATTATTGCTTGCGATAAGCAGATTGATTCAGGCGGATGATGGAATTGCCAAATTGCAGATAGAGCAAACAGAGAATCTGCTCCTGCAGATAAATGATGATGCAACAATTGCGGCAATAAGCTCATACCTTAATGATGCAAGAAGCAGCTATGAGCAGGCCTGGCACCAGATAGAGCAACCCCATAACTATCCGAATTCAATTGAGCACTTCAAGAATTCATGGAGCAGCTCATACAATGGCATGCTTAAATTAGATGAACTAACAGTGCCGATAGTAACAATTGATTCTCCGCCTACTAACACATATACAAATACCGCTTCCCAAACACTCGCAGGAACAGTATGGGATGTAAGGCTGCATACAATCCCAAATGTGAAAGTAAATGTAAATGATGCGGCATATGAATTTTCCTTGGATAATGGAAACTACAACGGCGCAATTGCCCTGAGCGAAGGAAACAACCTCATAACCGCATCTGCAACCGATGCATTCAATAATGCAGGGGGCGCAGGCATTGAAATGGTACTGGATACAATTTCACCTGAAATAATTATAAGCGGAGCGGAGGAGGGCGCATTCTATAATGTTGATGTTGCTCCAACAATCTCAATTGTTGATTTGCATTTGGCAGAAACTAACATTACATTAAACGGGAATTCCTTCGCTTCTGGAAGTGCAATTTCTGAAGAAGGAGAATATAGTTTAACAGCCCATGGAAAAGACCTTGCGGGAAATGAATCAAGCAAATCAATAAGCTTTGTGATGGACAAAACCCCTCCTGCTGTTGAAATAACTAATCCTGCAGACAATTCGTATCTAAGGCAAAGCTTACAAATAAGCGGCACAGCAATTGACACATATTTGGATGCGACTTCCTTGGAAATAAATGGTGTTGTGGTTTCCAATACCACAAGCTTTGATTTTGATACAACCGAATATGCGGATGGCATTTACGAGATTGAACTGAGCGCAAAGGACAAGGCGGGTAATGAAGCAAGCAGAATTATTTCGGTAACGGTTGACAATACTGCACCTGAAATTGCAATAAGCGGAGTTGAGGAGGGCGCTTTCTATAATTATGATGTTGTCCCCGCAGTTGAAATAACTGAAGCCAATCCTGATGCAAGCGCATATGCTCTTGACAATGCACCATTTGAATTGGGCTCGGCAATTTTAGAAGAGGGAATGCATGAATTTTCTGCAAGCGCAACTGACAAGGCGGGGAACAATGCAGGCAAGTCAGTAAAATTCGGGATTGATAAAACTGCGCCTGTTACGGCAGACAATGCGCAAACCGGATGGGTTAACAGCGACACAACCGTAAGCCTTGTTGCTGCGGATGTGTTTTCAGGGGTTGCGCATACATACTACAAGATAAATAAGGCGGGCGAATGGGCTGAAGGAACAACTATTCTCCTGAGTGCAGATGGAGAATACATAATCAGCTACTATTCAACAGATGTTGCGGGGAATGCGGAAGTGGTGAAACAAACAGCTGAGGTGCAAATAGACAAGACAGCCCCGCAGATTGAAATCATTTCACCTGGGCAAACAGATTATTCTTACACTTCATCCTTAAATCTCAGTTTTTCGGCAAGCGATGCGCATTCAGGCCTGAAGGAATTGAGCGCAGATATTGATGGAACTGCTGTCAATTCCGGCGAAGATGTAAATCTCTACAATTATGTGCTTGGTAAGCACATTCTCACAATTAATGCGACGGACAATGTCGGCAATTCCGCGAGCAAAACAACTGAATTCAATGTTATAGATGATGTTGCACCGGAATCAAGCGCTGAACTGTCTGGAACCCTCGGAAACAATGAGTGGTATGCAAGCGATATAGGAATAACAATTAATGCTGCAGACGCAAAGAGCGGAGTGAAGAAAATCCAATACAGCAGCGATGGAACCAACTATGCCGATTATGCTGCTCCGCTGGTAATTTCAAGCGAAGGCGCAACAACCGTTTATTACAGGGCAGAAGACAATTCAGGAAACATTGAAGGGACAAAATCAATCAGCTTCAAACTGGACAAAACAGGCCCTATTACTGCAGATAATGCGCCAAGCGGCTGGCACAATCAGAATGTTGCAATTAATTTGACATCATCTGACGGGATAAGCGGAATAGCATATACTTACTACAGGATAAATGCCGGGGAATGGATTGAAGGCACAGCAATTGCACTTAGTGCTGAGGGCAGTTATACGATAGATTATTATTCTGTGGATAATGCAGGCAATGCAGAGGACATAAAGACGGCGCAGAATGTTGTGAATATTGATAAGACTTCGCCGGTTGTAAGCATCGAAAGCCCTGCAGACGGCTCATACATAAGGCAGAATATAGAAATCAATGGAAGCGCAACTGATTTGCATCTGGATAAATTGGAACTCTTTATTGATAATTCCCTTGTTTCAGATTCCGCAAGCTATGCGTGGAATACCCCGGATTACAATGACGGATTGCATGAGGTTGTGCTGAGGGCATATGACTTGGCAGGAAATGCTGCTGAAGCAAAAACAAGCGCAATTGTGGATAATACCCCGCCAGAAATAAATGTCACTGAACTTAATGCGAACCCGACACTGGAAGACACAAATTATTCTGTTATTGTTGAGCTGGATGCGGATGCAGAATTGAATATGGATTTTGTCCAAACCAGCGTAGATACTTCAACGGGCAGCACCTTGGGCACTGCGCAATTCTCAGAGGAGATTTCACATGATGGCTATGCCGCGCTTGCCTTGAGCATTATAGAGGGAATCAATGAAATAACATTCACTGCAACTGACAAAGCAGGCAATTCCGCATCAAAGCATCTCAGAAGGCTTGTTGATAAGGACAAAATACCTGACAATTATGAAACAGATGCGCTGGGAACTGATTCATTGCTTGCCGATACTGACAAGGATGGCATAAATGATGACATTGAGGATTTTGATGCTGATGGGCTGACAAACCTTGCAGAGTTCTTGTTGGGCACCGATCCTTTCAATCCTGACACTGATGCTGATGCCCTTACAGACTTCTATGAAGTTATAATGAGCAATACAAGTCCTACAAATCCTGACACGCGCGATGCCGGAATTCCTGACGGGCAGCAGGACTTTGATGAGGATGGATTATCAAATGCTACTGAGCAGCAGCATGGCACGCATCCATTCAGGGAAGATAGCGACAGTGACGGCATTAGCGACGGCAATGAAATCAACCAATACGGAACAGACCCGCTAAATCCTAGCACAAGCGGAGATGGGATAAATGACGGGGAGAAAATAGAAAATGGCTTGAATCCGCTGGCTGATTATTCAACTACTCAGCTTACATTTGAGTTTGCTGATGCGGAATCAGGAACAGAGGTAGAGATAAAGGCGACAGGCAAGATTATAGATGCAAACATAAGGGCAGAGGAAAAACCCTATCCTTTGCTGCAGAATCTGAGCGGCTTGTCATCTAACTTCATAGTAATTTCTGTTGATGATAACTTTGATGTTGGCACCATAAAGGTGCATTACGATCCTTCAAAGGTTTCCGATCCGGGCAAATTGAGGCTTTTCAGGTTTGACCCCGAACAAAGAATTCCGATTGAGGCAGCAGTGCAGGGAGTTGATGCTGCCAACAACATTGTATGGGCTCAGACAAATGAGTTCAGTTTGTGGTTCCTGGCTGACCCGAGCCAGTGGTATGCAAATTCGGAGATAGAGTGGAACAAGCCTGATGTGATATTCTCTTCGGAAGAAATAATGACTGTTAAGGCGCGCGTTAGAAACAATACTGCAGTTCCTGCATCAAATGTTGGGGTTGATTTCTATGCAGGAGACCCTGATTCGGGTGGAATGCTGATTGGAACGGATTATGTGGATGTACCGGGGGAGAGCTATGCATTTGCTTCGGCTGAGTGGCTGCCGGACAAAGTTAGCAGAATCTATGTTGTAATTGATTCAGAGAATTTAATCCCTGAGCTGAATGAATCCGACAACAAGGCGGACAAGGAATTCGAGGAATTTATTGATTCGGACGGCGATGGCCTGGCTGACAGCGAAGAAAGCAATGGGATGAGGCTGCTCTTCCCTTACACACCAATATACACCGACCCCTTTAATCCAGATACTGACAATGATGGCCTGACCTATGCAGAAGAAATGGGAGCGCCAATTGACATTGGCGGCAGCCTATATTACAACCCAGTGAGCCTGCCGGACAGCAATGACTCCGACAATGATAACCTTGATGATTTCACAGAATCCGAAGGCTGGTATGCCACAATCATATCCGAGTTGGCCACGCTTAAAGAGATTATGCAGAAACAGGAAAATGATGAGGGTTATACTGACATAATGGATTCTTACCAAGTAACCTCAGACCCGATGTTGTATGATACTGATAATGATAACTTGAGCGATGAAAGGGAAATGGCATTTGGAAGCGACCCGAGGAATAAAGATTCCGATGGCGATTGGATCAGGGATGATAAGGATGATGACCCGACAACCGTTGAAACGCAGGCGCCAAAAATTGAGATTTTGGGGATGACAGTAACTAGCTTGACATTAATAGGGATTTCTGCAGAAGTCGCATACTTTGCAGATGATGATGTAAAAATACAGATTGTGTCGCTTGAGAAAAACGACAGCACACTCACAAGCCATTATTCTTCAGGCCTGTATGTTGACGGCTACAGCTTGGAGGGCCTGGAACTCATCTCTTCAGGATTGCTAGGGGTGCACATCAAAATCCATGCAAAGGATATTGTTGGAAATGAGAAAATTGAGACAATACTCTATAACGAGGGCGTATTGGTATCGATGTACAAGTTTTTTGAGGAGAAGATTGAGGCTGCGGCCGCAGGCACTTTAGGCTTTGGGCACGGCTTAGTGCATGGGGCTGCAATGGAAATTGGGGACACTGTAGAATTTGTAAAGAATGTGGTTACTGAACCCCTGCAAACATGGGAGGATGCAGGCAAAGGCATTGAAGCCCTTGGCCAAGAGGGGCCGGGCGTAATCCTGAAAGCCTTTGGGGAGCGCATGGAGCCCTTGAGAAAAGAGGATAATTTCTATAAATCAGGCACTGTTGAATATGATGCATTTAATGCCGGCTGGAACACAGGTTTTGTAACAGGATATATAGCAACTGCAGTTGGAGAGGGCATCCTGATATCAAAAGGCGCGGGGGCAGCAGCAAGCCTGGCAAAGAGCCTTGCAAAGACAGGGCAGCTTGCAAATATTGCATCGAAAATTGCAAATGCGGGAAAATTGGTTAAGACTGCAGGAAGCGTGGTGATGAAAAACAAGCTTCTGACTGCAAGCTTGACAATTGGCACAACTTATCTGCTTAAAGAGCAATTCCCAAATATAGATGCGTTAGACCACTTATATTATTTCGAGTTGGGCATTGCACCTACTTTCCTTACGATTGGGCATGGACGAAACATCAGGCCAAGTGCTGTTGCTCTAAGCGAAACAGAGCAAACAGGCTTGTTACAATTTGCAGGCACTTCAATGGGAAGAAGATATGCAAGCGTAAGAGTTAATTTTATAAATAAAATAGATGATATTACAAGAAAGAAGTTTGCAAGCTTAAACCAGCGTTTCATGAATGATATATTGGAAGCGACAGAAACTCATAGTCTACCCAATACAAGAGTAACAAAATTGACCAATGCTGCAGCTGATCTTGCGGATGTTGATGGATTCAGCAATACTTTAAGAAAAGCAAGGAGAGAGATATCAAAGGTATATGAAACAGAGGGGGCCATTGCCTTGAAGAGTGAAGGAAAAACAATTAAAGCTATGGCAAAAAATTTTGATGAAACCGTAAATGGAAGAAGGCTTATTGGTGAGCATGATGTTCTGGCAGAAGTTGATGGTAAATTAGTTTCATATGAGTTGAAGGGGTGGGCCTGGGATGAACTTACAATAGACTTTAAAGCAAATTTAGGACGGCAAAATAATAAATTAAAACTATTAAAACAGGCAGGGAATATTGAGGACTATCAGTTCGGCTTCAGGGTTGAACCCCCAATAGATATTAAGACCTATTTAACTAGCAACAACATACCATGGAGAGTTGTGTAATGAGTACAATGCGTTCTATTGCTGTTGTTAAAAATGCAAAACTAGCTATGTCAGATGTAAATAAGCTGATAGATGTTCTTGTCGGTGTCGATGGCTATTCAATTTTTGATATTAGCTTTGAAAGCAAGGACCATAAAGAATATATTGAAGGGAAATTAGAGAAAATAAATAAAGATCAGAAAGGGAACCTGCCGTCACTTCTTGACTTTGTGCAAAAATATATCTCCAAACCGGGCTGGGTTTCATTTAGCTATAATTCGCCGGAAGGTTTTGATTTTGCCATTACAATAAAAAATGAAATGGATTTTTTCGAAATAAGTTTAGATGCAAGCCTTTTGACGCAGAAGACATATGATGAGATGATAAAGTTAGTAAAAATGACCTATTTGGAATTGGGGTGCTCATTCGGATATTATTTTGAGGCTGAAACTTTCGCACACCATAAACTATTTCCAGATATAAAAGAGATCTGCAGGACGAATGAAGTGAAACGGCTGTATTATGTCAATTTTTGGAATTCCAAAATTGTGAAAAACATTGGAAAAGAAAGGATAGCTGCGGTAAAGACTTTAGAGCCCTCATGCAATGTAGAAACTTTAAAAGATGGCAGCATTTTACTCGCTCTCCCTCTTGAACTGCATAATGAATCCTTCGTAGGTTTTCATGCAGGAGAGAGCATAGCCAACCACTTGCATTTGAAATATTTCTAGCAACATGGCTCAAATAAGAATTGTATAGCAAAAGAGAATGATTTGTATGGGACAAAAAACATTATATGTGCTTGGATTGGCTTTGGCAATAACTCTGATTTTGGTAAGCGGATGCGTGAAAGAATCTGGAGATAATGAAAAAAATTCAGGGGCGGATGAAAATACGCTTATAGATAAGTCCACTCTAGACTTGTTACCAACAGAAGCAGATCTCCCCGGATGGAAGTTTGGCGATGTAAATGATACCGTTTACTATGGCCATTATGGCTCTGGTTTTGACTCAGGAAATCTTGTCAGGGCCTTGCATGATGAAACAAGATCCATAACACTTGTTAAGGTTTCCAAGTGGGCTTCTATAGCAGATACAAGAAACTTTTTCAATATAGGAAATGCTAAACTAATAGATGCGGACCTGCCTGAGGTTGATGTCAGTGAACTTAAAGCTGAATGTCTTGGTTTTAGAGATGAGATTGCAAGCATGAAACTTTTGATTATTAATTGTATAAAAAATAATTTTGTTCTTGAGTTACTTTCTGGGGAATCTGCACAAGATGATTTTTTCATAGTTGAGAAAGATGTTTTCAGGGTAGGCAATGTTGTTGTTGAAAAAATAAATGGATAGGAATATAATCAACTGCCTATTTCACAACTCTCGCATCAGCAACCGGCACTCGTTTCAAAATATGTGATGATTGCACCAAAACTCATAATTAAATATTCTGTGCAATCATATTATGCGCGTTCTGCACGTAATACACAACTTCCTTCCCTGTGTTGGGGGCATGGAATCTTACTTGCATAATCTGTGCAAGTATTCCAGAAAATCTGGGATTGAATGTAGTGTTGTCTGCCTTAACAAATGCCCGCAGGGGACAGGGGAATTAAAGGCGCATGAAACGATTGATGGAATTAAGGTTGAGAGGATTTCATATATTGATTTGGGCATTTACAAGTTCGCTCCTGGCGTGCTGAAAAAAGTCCTCAATAGCGGAGCGGACATTCTGCACATACACGGAATCGGCTTCTTTTCGGATTTCCTTTCCCTGACAAAGCCTATTCACAAGAAGCCGATTGTGCTGAGCACCCATGGGGGAATATTCCATACGAAAGCGCACTCGCGGCTGAAGGATTTTTATTTTAATAATTGGGAAAAAATGATTGCGAGGAATTTTGATGTGGTTGCTGCGTGCTCCAAAAATGATTATGCGCTATTCAAAAAAATCTCAAAAAATATTGTGCTAATTGAAAATGGGATGGACTATAAATTCTTCAGCGGAGCGAAGAACAGGGCAAAGCCTAATACTTTCATTTATGTTGGAAGAATCTCAAAGAACAAAAGGGTTGATAATATTATTGGGGCAATTGCAATTTTGCGGAGGAAATTCCCAAATGTGAAATTGACAATTGCGGGGGAGGATTTTGAGCATTTACTGCCGAACCTGAAAAAAATGGTTAATGAAAAGAATTTGCAGAAGAATGTGCAGTTTGCTGTTGGGAAATTTTCCCCTGAAGAAATTCGCGCATTTTACGCTTCAAGCGAGTTCTTTGTTTCCGCCTCGCAATACGAGGGATTTGGAATTTCAGCAATAGAGGCCATGGCTTCCGGCTGCGTGCCCATACTCAACAACATTGATTCATTTTCAGATTTCATAAAGCGCAGCGGAGCAGGGTTCATTGTAAATTTTGAAAATCCGGAAAAAGCAGCAAAAGCAATGCTGGATGCGATTGCGCTGGGCAGAAAACAGAAAGAGAAATTAAGGGCAAATGGGAAAAAATTTGCAAGGGAATTTGATTGGAATGAAAAGGTAAAGGAATTCAGGAAGATTTATTCCTCAGTTAGAGCTTTTTCCAGAGCAGACTGAATGAACTGCGATATGTTTTTGCCATTCCTGCGCTTTCAATTGCAATAATTATTGGGGGTTCTTGGAAAAATACCAAATATATTCTATTTCCCTGAAGCCACCAGAGGGTTGTAGGGCTCAAAAATTCTGCAGGGATAAATTTGCATGATGCAAGAGGAAGGCTCTTGACGTAGCTCCTGACTTCAGGCAAATCAATAAAAATGCCTTTTATTTGTATGCCATATCTTTCCCTTCTCTTGGTCCACTGCGGATAGTAGTATTTCAGGAAATCTTTTGCAGTCATTGCACCCCCATAAATGAATATTATCTGCCTGTTTTCCAGCAGGCCTTCAAAAACACCTTTCATGGATTTCCTGCCTGAAAAAATCCTGATTGCCGGCTCCGCCTCCCTTTTCAAAAGAAATTTTTTGAGTTCGGGTTTTAAAGATTCCAGGGTGTTTTTCTTTTCTTCTATTGATGCATACAGGCTATCCAGGTTGTTTGGCCCGAATGTTTTTTTCTTTTCAACTATCGCATAGTTGACAAGCCCAAGGGAAATAAGCGATTCCAGACAATCATAGACGCTTCTCCTGTTTATGCTTGTTCTTTTTGATATTTCCGCTGCGGGACAGCGCCCGAATCTTAGCAGCAGCAGGTATATTGCAGCTTCCTTATCCGACAAGCCGAGCTTTTTGAGGTTCTCTTCAAGGTCCATAGAGAAGGTATGCATGGAAAGATATAAAATGTGGTGGGTTAATCCCCCACAAATTAAAATTAAGCGGGGCGGCAGCAGTTACATAGGTGATGCAAACGAACACAGAACAAAAAACAGCCGTGCTGGCTGCAGCCGCAGCTGCGGTTGCGGTTATATTTATTGCAGTTTTAGTGCTTAGCGCGCCAGGGCCCATTGAGAAAATAACCCTTGCAATAAATCCTGTCCCTCCCTCTGCATTGGTATTTATAGCTGAAGAAAA